>DATIYC010000064.1:0-7513 GCA_035517955.1 Candidatus Acidiferrales bacterium
CCGCCCTCCCAAGGAGCTTTCTTGAAGGTGCAATATCCGCAAGTGTCACGACATAGGTTGGTCAACGGAATGAAGACCTTCCTTGAGTAGCTTACGATCCTTCCCTTACCTTGATCTCTGAGCGTTCCCGCCAAAGCCCAGAGCGCTCTTGCTGATGTACCGGAATACGACAATAGTCGGACTGCATCGTCGCGTCTCAACTCCTTTTCGTCAATTGTCCTCTCTAGGTTCTCGTCGTCCCAGAGTGTAGCTCTGATCAAAGAGTCTTCTATGGACAAAGCGTGCAGGGCAAACGCCTCGGTTCGCCATGCGCTCATCTGTCATCCTATTAAGATTCCCATAGTCACCTGAAAGTCATCGAGCTAGAGAGCAGGGTTGGGCATAGAGACCACGAAAAAAATCCCGTTTGGGCACAATCCGGTAATTTGGTGGTAACGGATTCAGATCTCAACCCTCTGCTACTCTAAGCACCTTAGGAAAACAAGACTAAGGTAGTTTTTGCCAGCCTCATTCCATATTTGTAGGTTGAAAAGCTTCGCTGAACACCACTTTTTCGTGTTAGCACTGCAATCATGCAAAAACCCTCACGGGAGCCTGACCCAAAGGTCACAGTGTGGGAAGGATTCTGTAATCGCGATGGTACTTCCACTTGAACGATTAGCGGCGGTACAACGAATTTGAGAAGGGGTTTCGGTATTTGTGCCACTATTACCCAATGGGAGGCTGTGCTTGAGTGCCACTATCAGTCACTTTTGAGCCGAAACGTGACAAAACATCCCCCCTCTTCCCTTAAAACGGCCCAAAACACCACGTTTCCAGCCCCATATTTTACGCTGTGATTTTCATGGATCTAGGGCGGGGGTATGGAAAACCGGACGTGGGTGGACGTGGGGGCGCCTCATTTTGCGGCTTTTTCAAGCGCCTCAAACAAGCACCCAGATGCGCCACAAAACGGGACCTTGCCCGCCCAGTTTCTCACTCACATAGAGGAAATTTTCATGGACCTGGGGAAGCGGGCATGGAAAGGCGGCAATCTACGGCAATCTAGCGCCTCAAATTGAGGCATCTCCCTCAGCAACCTCCGATAGCCGTTCTTGAACTCAACGTACCGCTTGTGTATTACGGGATGAAGCGTTCTATTCAGTTATGGCGCATCGTGAAGTCAAGAGTAGTTTGACTCTGACTTTGACACTTTGACTGATTTCTTTGGTAACTTGATTGTGAAAGTAGTGCCGCTTCCATTCTCGCTCTCTATTCTCAACTGTCCTCTCATGGATTCGATAAACCGACGCGCGACCATCAACCCGAGTCCAGCCGCGGGGTTTGAGAGGTTTTCAGCATTGATGACATCTGACAGGTCATCATTCCATTTGCCCATTCCATTATCCTTTACAACGATTACAGACATGTCAGGTTCTTCGGGGTTGCTGATTGAGAGTGATCCACCGTACGGCATTTCTTGCACAGCAGCCTCAATAACTCCACTCAGCGCGCGAACAGTCATAGCAGGGTCGGCAAAAATGTCGGTTGAGGATTCTGATTCACGGATCACTTCAATGTTGCTGGGTATAATGGAATCGGCTACGGCCCGTTGAATTATTTCGTTTGCTTTCGAGAGGCGAAAGTTGGGGTGAATATGATTTTGGGCGTTGACGAATTTGAAGATGCGCTCCATGTTCTGGATTTTCTTAGAGAGTTCGTTCAAGAGTTGTGGACTACCTGAGCCATTGGGCTGTTTTGCTAAGTGCTCTATGGCTCGTAGCGATTCTTGGTACTTCAATCCTAGCGTGCCAATGGTCTCTGCCATGACAGCTAGGCGCTCGCGTTCCATCAGCGCCCGACCACCAAGCGTACAAAACGGTCCCTCACAACGTACGTTCAACCCAGGTCTTTGTTGGCCGTCAGGTTCGTCCTCCGCGACTACGTCAAATGGGTAGGGGTCTTTCTGAGTTTCACTCAGTTCGAACCTGTGCGCGTTACCGTTCTTTGTCTTTCTTAAATGGTCTAATTCTAGTGATGGGAGTAGGTCGCAGCGAAGTGTTCGGTGCTCTAGGTCTATGGCATAGGCTCGCCAACTTTTGTGGTGGCGCACGTTTCTAGCTTTGCGAATGCGAACTTTTCCAGAGGATGTCTCGGAGTCTTCAAGGGCGAGCTCAAGGACAACATCAGTAAGGTCGGCGAAGGTCGCCAATGTGGCCTCGCTAAATGCAGCCCGGTTCAGCGTCGTGAGTAGGTCTGCGGAGAGGGATCGTGTCTTGCCTATGAGGGTTCTCAGAAATTCTGTAGAACGGCGAACCCCAACCTTCTGTATGAGCGAGGTTAGTGAGTCCAGTATAACTAAAAGGCGTCCACCGTCAGCGGTCATTTCGTTCATTGCAGCAGATGTGACCATACTCAAGTAGGGAAGGTTGCTCGGGTCACAATTGTACCGTTCCTTGCTGTCAATACCAATTTGACTTGAGTAGCAGTCTATGAATTGGACTTGGGGCTGATTTGCAATCCAGAGATAATGTATGTCGCCCCGCAGATCGTCTACGAGGTTTTCAAGCGAAAGCCAAAGGGCTCTTTGGCCAGTGGAAAGATGCTCTTGCATAATCGCAGTTGAAATTACCTCGCTTCCACTGCCCGGATCCGCCGCGATCAGCAGACTACAGGGAACCGGAACACCATCGGGCAGCAGCGAATCTACCACTGGAATGCCGAAAATTCGACAATCGCCACGCGAATGGGCTGTGTCGGAAGGATTGCTTGGACTGCGCTGCACAGGATTCGAGACTATTTCCATTCGATTCCCTGGTTAAGTACTGGAGAGTTGGGAAGGCGTGTGGGTATATGCAGTTGTATAATCTGTTGTTACAGCAGAACACACTCGCAACGGATGAGGTGAGTCGCGTAGAAAATTGGAATTTAGATGAATCTGAATTTCATAACTGTTCACAGCAATTTTTCCCTGGGTCGCACTATCGACTAGGGGATTTCTTGACAGAATCAACGCCAAACCAGGTAGAAGTGTGCCGTGTGTACCAAGATAATGTTTCAGAACATATAGCAGTAATCAGTACACCTACAATATACTATCAATACAACTTCGACTCCATTGGACAGAACATTATTTCAACTCGAAACCATTAACACGCGCACTCTTGTTTGAACGCGTGTTCAATACAGGTAATAATACGCACGAACCGCGCCACTGTGACAGGAAACCGACCAATTAACCTCGGGAACCTCTCTTGCAAAGCATTTTGCGACGCACTGATGCTATTCATGAGGCTATAATCGACATCCTTTGCAGGATAATGAACGATCACGACGCAAACGCGGTGTTCAATCACGTGTGCAACATTCTTGTAGACCGCCAAATCTACTCGGCGGTATCCGTTGGCATTTCGGACAAAGCCGGTGTGAATGCCAAGACGATAGCGCAAGCAGGGTTACCGAATTTCAAGACGGAAATGCAACTTCCAGACCTCCCGGAAATTCAACGCGAGGGTTATTTCGTCTGCAATAATCTCGGTCTAAACCAGAACGGTGGCCAATGGTCCAGTGAGGCAGCAGCCCGTGGCTTTCGATCGATGGCTTCGTTCCCGATAAAGATAGGCAACAGCATCGTTGCAGTACTAGGCCTTTACTCATTCGACGAGGACACATTTTCTCCGGAAGAACTCTCGAAGATAGAAACCCTGCGAGGAATCATAACAGACGCGCTCGTTCGCATGAGGTTAGATGAGCACAAGAAACATGCACAAATGGAACTCCAACGAAGGGAGGCAATCTATTCACGAGTAGCCGAAAAAATGGTTGGAATGCTATGCGAAATCAACCACGAACGAAAAATCACATTCGTAGGAGAATCCCAACAACGCGTGTTAGGATTCGAAACAGACGAATTAATGGGCAAACCGTTAGCAGACTTCATTCACCCAGAATCATTAGAGACATTTGATAGCACACTCCGCAAAGCAGACCAATCATACTCCGCGGAAACAGCTGAAGTCAGGGTTAAGCTGCAAAACGGCCAGTACGCATGGATGGAGCTCATTAGCGACGGCTTAGTGGATGACGACGGCGGCATTTCCGGCTTCCACATCGCACTACGAGATATCACCGAAAGGAAAGAGACAACTCAGAAACTCGAGACGCGTGTACGTGAGCTCGAGGAACGAGTCAAGGAAAGAACACAGAGAATTAGAAGCCTGGACGAAAATGCTAGGCAAAAAGTCACGCGTGCCATAAATCTCGTCAACAACGTCTTTGAATTGAGAGATCGTTTAAAGAAGACACCTGGGTTCGAATCTGGCTTCGAGCAGATTGTGAGAAGAGCAATCCGAGATCTAGCTATGGAGGCTGGCGGTGTATTCGTTCTGAACCCAGTGACTCGCAAGATCGAAACGAAGGCTTTCGCGTCCTGCAAGAAATCCACGATACAAAGCAATTATTCTTTGGAGGACGCATTCGTCGAATTTGATGCATTTGGCAAGAAAGATATGCTCTCAAGGGCTGTGGGAGACGGACGTAGCATCCTTGGGACGGACATGGTACATTGCACGCCCATATCGGTCAATGGCCAAATCCGAGGATTCTTGGCTTTAGGGTCAGAAAGTAGCCGAATTCTAGACGAAAGCGACCTCTCAATCGTGAAGCTGTACTCCGCCCTTGTTACTACACTCCTTAGATCAACAGACTTGAATGTAGAACCAACACGGGAACTTATACGCCCGATGCGTCAAGTCCAGCAACGACGAGTTGAGTTTGGCAACAGCTACTTAGTGCCCGATAACGTTGCCCTAGCCTACGAACTCTTCCACGAGGCAATATTGAGCGGAACCGAAGGGTTGTGTATTACACGCACGGCTCCCACCAGGATTAGAGAGAGGTACAAGCTCCAGCGCACGCCAGTCATCTGGCTTACTGACGAGGTCGTAGATGGTGAGAAAACGATTCACAGTCTTCAGGACCTGTCAATCTTAGTTAGCAACTATGTTCAGAAAGCCACCAAGCCCGTGATTCTCATCGACGGCATCGAATACTTGATCTCCCATAAGGGATTCGAATCGGTTTACCACCTTATGCAAGCAAAACGTACGCAAATGGAGGCTAACGAGGGGATACTTATCATTCCCTTCTTCCGTGACGCTGTAGAAGCCAAGGAGGCCAAGCTGTTGGAAAGAGAATTTCAGGTCTATGGTGCGACTTCCTCAACAGTCACTGCTGAGGGAAGCAGTGTTCCTACGAGTGTTCCTGCTCGAGTTCAGCCGAACGACTTCTACTGATTTGTCGGTTTAGGTTATGTTTTAGGTTAATGTGAGATTCCCATTCCCAAGGTACCAGAAGGGTGGGGAATACGTGGAGTCGAGGGGATCCTCGGGCGTCTGGTTTTGAAGGTACGGTGAGATTGTTGTCCAAAGGGCGTTCAATACGCTATCACCCTGAGAAAGGTATGCGACTATTTGAGTGGCAAGATCGTCCACAATTCCGAATTGCAGCGAAATCTGGCTCATACAATAAATTACAGCAGCCGCACCCGCGCTGATAAAAATAGGCGCGATAGAGTTCGAGTCGCTGGACAGCAGGATCATGAGCTTTACGTTCCGCAGGCTTTGACTGGTCAGGTATTTCTGGAAGAAATCTAGGCTTAGGCCCAGTATCCCGGCGTGAACGTCGATGAGATTAGAGGAAACGTCGGCTTCATATTTCGCTAAAGTGTGTTGATTGGCATGCTCTCCTGCGTACCAGAACATGCGGTGTGCGTATGTGTAGTCGTCAGTTCTCCAAATTATGATATTGTAACTGCTCAGGCCGGACGTGATCAGGTCCAATGTCACCTGCTGATTCTTGAGCATCGTAACCGTGTAACCCATGCTTTGCAGGTATTTCTCGGTGGACAGACCATAATAATTGAACGGCATCGTGCTGTCGAGCGAAGACAGAATGACGGCATTGCCCATGATACCCTTAACTGGGCTGAATAAGCTCCCTGAAGTCGAACAAACCAACACGAAGATAAGTAAAGTAAACACGATCTTTCTCACGCATTTTTCCCCCAGACTTGAACTAGTCCAATAGAGCTTGGTGGCTCCTCGTGACCCCTCGTCGATTGGTCCTTTGTGCTTTGGTTTGTAACGTTGAACCGAACAACACGAGAGCGAAGTGTAGATGAAACACCTGCTATGTTTCGTTCGTAAGCCTGATTGTTACACAGCCTCTTAGGCTGACAGACTACAGAGCGAATTAGATGACTCTCAATGGGTAAACAGAATCTTGGGACCCACTCCGATGTTTTGCAGCATCGGCCACGACTCAAGAACTCAGTGAACAAGGGAAATTGGCATCGGGCGGCCCGAACGAACAAGAACTTAAGGAAAGCGCTGAAGCGTTTCCTTGGGAACCCAGAGGATTTGGACATAAGAGGTTTGGGACGGAAGGTTTGTGAGGTCTTGAGTGTACAGTCTGGAGACATGATTGAGTTTCATGTCCTGGCGGACGGGTCTGTTCGAATTGTAAATTACGGTAGTTGAACCCGTGAGTTACTTGGGAGGATGGTCGCTTAGATACTCTGCGCTGTTTCTTGGTTGTTTAGTTTGGATGATAGTTCATCCATGTCGTTCGCTTGAATTACGTGCATGTTGCAGTATTCGGCGAAGTTTACTTCCTCTAACGACATTGCCGGGACAGAGATTAGGTTCAGTGATTCGACGCCTGCGTTCATTGCTTTTCCGTAGAATGAAGTGATTACTTGGAAGTTGTTGCTATCGCCGCCGTTGATGAATTCGGCTGCAAGTTTTCGCCCCTTCGTGTCTTCAGCGAGTAGGCCGAATTCGAATCTTACGTCGGGCTTGGGGGAGATTATGCCTGGTACTATGACCTTCCAGTTTCCGCGTTCTAGGTGATTCTTTAGCTCCTTGATGCATCCTGATGCCATTTGAGTTCGCTTTAGTTCCGTGATTCTGGACTCTATAGTTTCGCTCTTCGCCCAGACTCCCCTCAATAATTCGGTCATTGATTCAACGTAGAACTTGGAGTTCGACCACACGTGTTTCATTCTTACTCCGCCGTCTGAGGGGGCCAATCGTAAGCTAACCAGGATTTCTTGTCGGTCTTTGATTATGAATTGCATGTTTTGTAGAAGGTCTGAGTGGTATGCGTCGATAGCTCTGAGCAGCTCCTGCCTGCCTAAGTCATTTGAGTCAACAAAGAGAATCATTCTAATTGACACTTGCTTTGCTCTTTTTTCCACTTCCGTCATGATTGTGTCCTTAATGTCTCGTGGGGTGCCTTTGGGAATTCCGACTAGGAGCTCTGTAGATGCGGATTCAATCAGGTTTTGCAGGCTCTTGCTGAAGGCTTCGTCCGTTCTCAGCATCTTCAAGTCCTCTTCAACTTTGGACTTGGGTTCTAGCAAGTCGAGTTCGTCAGCTGATTCCCAGAAATTCGAGAAAATATCTACAACCGTATCGAGAGACTTACTCTCCTTCGATTCAATCTTCAGGCAAGTTTCCTGTTTGCTATTCAA
>DATIYC010000065.1:0-3636 GCA_035517955.1 Candidatus Acidiferrales bacterium
GGGCCGGGTAGAATCGCCTTCGGCGGAACATACAACGCTAACCCACTATCCCTCGCAGCCTCAAAAGCCACACTCCAAACACTCTTCGAAAATGATGGCGAAGCCTTCCGCAGGATGACCGACATCGGTGCAAAAATGAAAACGAGATTGTCGGAAACATTCAGGGCGGCAGGATATCATGTCGTAATCAACAACGTTGGCCCGCTGCTATCTATCTACTTCACGAAACTACGAAAGATCACAAGCTACAGGCAGGCAAGCCAATCAGACGTGGCAAAATACAAACTCTTCAGAGATGAGATGCTAAAGCATGGCGTGTACATGCACCCAGACGGGCTGGAACGCCTTCTTATCTCTGCAGTTCACACGGAACGAGAAGTAGACGAGACAATAACTGCAACGGAACAGTCGCTGAAAGCCCTTCGAACCCAAAACTTAGACGGATACGGTCTAATCGACTGAGGTCTCAACATAGCCTCCGAAAATGTCAAACTCGGAGTCGAATGTTGAGCGCCAGAGTTTTGTTTTCAACCCCACGAGGTTGTAGTGACTTCATCGTCTGATATGCGGGTGAGTGGGTAGCATGAAGACTCTTGTTATAGGAGCGTCCGGACAGATCGGAGCCTATGGTGTCCAAGACCTAGTCGAATTTGCTAAAGCAGATGTAATCGCGTCCAGCAACAAACTCGATGATGTAAAGCACGCAATGAACGACCTCAAACTCGCAAACAACGTGCAGATGATGGAGCTTGATGCTTACGACACAGAAGCAGTTGTCAAAGTAATCAAAACAGAGAAAGTTGACACCGTAACGAACTGTGCGTGGTACCAAACTAACTTGGCCGTCATGGACGCTTGCCTCAAAGGAGGTGCCCACTACACTGACCTCGGCGGATTCTTTGATACTTGCCTGAAGCAGCTGGAGCATGACAAAGAGTGGAAGGATGCGGGTTTGAATGCTACGATAGGGTTGGGCAGTACACCGGGGCTTACAAACGTTGCCTGTGCAGGCGGTGCGGCTAAGCTCGATACGGTGGATACGATCAACATTTACTGCTCGTGGGGAAACACACTGCCAGTAAAGGAACCGGGTTGGCCGGGTTACTCCATTCGAACTGTGCTAGATGAATTCACACAGGAACCCGTGATGTTTCTCGATGGTAAACACCAAAAACAACCTGTTTTCTCCGGCGAAAAAACTGTAACGATGCAAGAACCAATCGGAAAGATCACAACATATTACGTGAAACATTCGGAACCAGCTACTGTAGGAAAATATGTTGGTAAAGGCTGCAAGAATGTCACGTTCCGTATAGGATTTCCAGCAACAGACCTCGCCACATTCACGACCCTGAGGAGCCTAGGATTCGCTGACACTGAAGGAATAGATTTTGGTGGAACGAAGGTTTCGCCGCTCGATTTCCTAACTGCCATGTACCATCGTGCTATCTCGCATGGAAGACGCCAAGCTCCGCCGCGCGAGGAATACGAGTACGACGCGTTTAAGATCGACGTTTTCGGAGTATCCAAAAGCACACCAGCAACAGTGACCTATGACATCATGACTTGGAACGATACAGTGAAAGGCATTCCATCATCTCGTGACACATCAGTGCCACCCGTCGTGGTCTCGCACTGGCAGTCTATCGGAAAAATCAGAACGCCCGGAGTATTCCCGGCGGAGTCCACCGTAGATCCAGAACCATTTTTCTTAGAGATGGGAAAAAGAAAGATCAACGTACAAGAGCACTTCACGGGAACAAGAAAGTTCTACTAGGCGTTTCCAATACGTTCAGTCGCCGCACAGAATAGTTTTTACGGCGGTTTTTCTCGCCGAAAAAGGAGTTCCACAGGGGCCTAAATGCCAAACGTTAAAACGCTATTTGCGGCGCTACTCTAATGCTGGAGATATCAAACGTTTGGAGCGATTTCGTATGAATAGGCGGGCTATCAGTAAGGTGCAAGGTATCGTCGTTATTGTTGTGATTGTTGCGGCATTGGCTGGGGCCGCGTTCTTCTACTCTTCAATGACCGCCCCAAGTAGCTCGACAAGTATGTCTAGTGCGTCGAGTGTTTCAAGTGCAAATGCGTCATCTGGTCCGATGCCCACATCGCTAATCGTAGAAGAAGAGAGTCAACCGGATTCCATGGACCCCGCAGTTTCCTACACGACCCCAGGGTGGGAGATCGTGGAGCAGGTATACCAGGGATTGTTGGCGCCTAACGGGACGAGTTTCAGCACATACGTCGGTGACCTGGCGCAGAATTGGACAGTTTCACCCGACGGCATGACCTACACTTTCAATCTCAGGTCGGGAGTAACCTTCAGCAACGGGGACCCGTTCAACGCTTACGTTGAGTGGTTTTCGATTTACAGAACACTTCTAATGAACCAAGCTCCAGCATTCATTCTTGGACAAAATCTGGCGACGTCGAATGGTGCAGGCTTCAACATCACTGACGGCATACTAAATTCGATTAACTACGCTAATCCTTCCACGAAAGACCTTGGCTACTTGAGTTTTGCGAATCAGTCGGTTCAAGTCGTTTCGCCTAACGAACTGGTAATACACCTTGGATACGGTTACAACGGCTACACGCCATATCGATCATTTCTCGCCACCCTCATTACCCCCATGTCTATGGCTGTGGACCCAGTCGTTGTGGAAGCCAATGGTGGCGTGGTTGCAGAGCAGCCGAACAATTACCTGGAAACCCATGCCGTGGGGACAAGCTTCTACGAGCTACAATCTTGGGTTCAGGGACAAAGTGTCACTTTGATTAAGAATCCAAATTACTGGGGAGCAAACGTTCCACCCGATAACAGCAACTATGCAATCCAACCCGCTACACTCAACACGATCAGCTTCTACTACAAAGACACGTCTGCTATGATTTCCGACCTAGAATCCAACACTGCTCAGATGATAATCGCTCCTTCGACTCAGTACAAAGTCTTGAGTAACGCTCCCGGTATCACGACGAAGATCATGCCAATCGTCTTCGGCTCTTCGGAAAGCGTCCTGTCCGTTTACATGGATCAGTATGCGTTTCCGCCGTTCCAAGATGTGAGGGTTAGGGAGGCGATTTCGTATGCGATCGATTACAAGTCCATCATTCATTCAGCTTACGATGATATGGCCACTCAATGGATTGGTCCGGTTCCTCCAGGATTTCCGGAGTATAATGAATCGATAGCGGGGCTGCAACCATATCAATACGATGCTAGCATGGCTGCGTCCTTGTTGGCGCAAGCCGGGTACAAGTCAACGCTTCCGAATGGGACAACTCTCAACCCGAACGGGAAGGCGTTTCCTTCAGTCAACTTCCTGTATGATGCTGACAACCCTCCTCAGACTCAGACGGCACAAATAATTTCGGGTGAGTTGCAGGCTGTCGGAATCACTGTTACGCTCGCTCCGCTCACATTCAAGCAATATGCTAACGTAATCTACTCAACCACTGCGAACAGCACTACATACCCGTTCGGCATAAGCTACTATAGCGAGGACTATACCGCAGCCATAGACTACGTCACCGACATAACAACCAGCGGTCAAGTAGGCTACTCCGGATACATGAACTCAACCGTCGGTGGATGGACGCTTTCAGCCGCGAACGCAACAAGTGAAAGTT
>DATIYC010000066.1:0-58690 GCA_035517955.1 Candidatus Acidiferrales bacterium
CATATCTGCCTTTTTGGATATTATTATCCACGAAAGAGTAGTTGGAGTCACAATTGTTTCAAATAGATGGTTACTGGTGCCGAGGGCGGGATTTGAATCCGCGATTGGGCCTACGCGTAGTGAGTAGGCGTAGTCAACCCGGTCTTCAGCTTCACCCTTACGCGAGTCGGGTGCTCTCCCAGGCTGAGCTACCTCGGCATTCCTCGGCGAAACCCGGTTCTGCTGAACTGCGTAAATTAAGTCTTTTTCCTAAACAACAATGACGAGTTGACCCAGAAGCTCTTTCACGAGTCCAGTTTATGTTTGATTGCGTTTCCGATTTCGATTGGATGATTTGTGAACGAAGGCTTTTAGGCAGAGTGCAGTGGGATGAACTCGAAAGGTTGGGCCGGTAGATCAGCCTGGTATGAGCATCTTGAGCTGTCTATGATGCTATCACATCGTCCGCTTGGCATGCGGGAGGTCGCGGGTTCAAATCCCGCCCGGTCCACCACTCCCACCAAAACCAAACTCTTCCGGCCCAGCCGTGAAGATTAGTTGCAATCAATTTGGAAACGTCGCGCCCAATAGTCTGTGCGTCGCTTAAAGGACGACCGAACTACTACAGTTGTCGTAATAGTTATGACCCGTTGATTATTTAGACTACGTGTTTATTAGTAGATACCAAAATAAGCGTAGTCACCAGAATTGGACGGTACCCACGTGAAGGACATGATACTAGAAACTTCACCCGATGAACTCGACTG
The DNA here is from genome assembly GCA_035517955.1 of Candidatus Acidiferrales bacterium. Lineage (GTDB taxonomy): Archaea > Thermoproteota > Bathyarchaeia > 40CM-2-53-6 > 40CM-2-53-6 > FEN-987. The sequence continues at coordinate 747 of DATIYC010000066.1, forward strand.
TGCCAACAACAATGGTGAATTGGTTATGCTTTATGATTCAGCAATCAGGGCCATGCTCTCCTTTGGAGACTCCTCGAAATACGCCAAAAGCCTCCGCCCTATTCCTATTCGTAGACGGTTAGTAACTTGTGGCAAACTGCCTAGGCTGCAAGAAAGTTGACGCATCAGAAGTGACACAATTTGCCGTCGAAAATTCAGTTAGCAGTAGTTGTTGGTAAGTTCAATTCAGAGATTACTGACAAAATGCTTGACCAAGCACTGACGCACGCCTCTAATCTCGGCGCTTCCGTCCGTTACGTATGCAAAGTTCCAGGCGCATACGACATGCCTCTAATCATTCAAACCCTACTCGAGAAAGATGACGTTGACGCCGTCGTGACGCTAGGGGCAATCATCAAAGGGGAAACTAAGCACGATGAAGTGATCGCTTACACTCTCAGCAGCAAAATGGCCGACCTTTCGCTTCGATACATGAAACCGGTTACGTTAGGCGTCGCAGGGCCAGGAGTCACTTGGGAACTAGCGGAAGCGAGGATAGTGGATTATGCGGAACGCAGTGTCTCAGCGGCCATAGATAGCGTACTCCTGCAAAGACGGCTCAAAGAGGAAACGAATGTGTCGAATCATCCATTGGTGGTTGAATGATTGTCCGACTTAGAGGTTCAGGTTACACTCATCCAACTCGATAACTATGGCCCCTGGACGGGGACCTTGGGAAACGATAGGGAGCACGTGCTCCAGATACTCCAAGCAAACATATATTCCTCGATCCAACGCGCTTTCGCGGATTTAGGTGGCCTAGTTTTCTTCAACAGATTCGATGAGATGCTGGCCATAACAAACGGGATCACACTAGCTCAACATGAAGATATCAAGCGAGAAATACAGCACCAGTTTCCAGTAACTTTGAGCATGGCCATAGGCGTAGGGCATACTCCCTTCCAAGCTCAACAAAACGCTTCCAAGCTTCTGCAACGAATGGGAGGCGCACAGTCTCCAACAAGACGAAGTGTCACAGCATATGAAAGAACATTGCGTCTCGACCACTCGCACGTACAGATTATGCATTTCGATATAGATGAAGTAACGAATACGTTTACCGACCACACATCCGCATACGAGACTTCCCTTCATGTTATGACGCTGTATACGGAACTTATGAAATTGTTCAGAGAACATCAAGCATTGATGTTCTTTTTGGGAGGAGATAATTTCATGGGTGTAGCAAACGGATTAAGCACGAAAGAAGTCAACTCTGTAATCGAAGAATACCGCGGAAAGAACATCAGGCTCAAATGTGGAATCGGAATCGCCCAAACAGCAAGAAAAGCAGCAGAGCTTGCCGCAGAGAACTTAGACAACATCCGAAGAAACGGGGACCAATCGATTCTGTCAACTACGAAACTGTGAAGCCCTGAATGTCGACCTCGATACAAAACCTCACCTTGCTCTCGGGCGGGGACTTTCAGATTATCCGAGACGGGTTCATCAGCATTGAAGATGGGAAGATTACAGAGTTTGGACAAGGGGTTCCGTCTCGCGACAAGCCTGTTGTTCTTGATGGAACCGGACTCGTGGCTATTCCAGGTTTGATAAACGCGCATGTTCACTTAGCCGATTCGATCGCGAAAGACATAGGAATTGGTTCGAGCCTCGACACCTTGGTCCATCCCATTCACGGCCTCAAGACAAAGGTTCTTCGAGAGGCGAGGATAGACGACATTTGTCAAGGAATGGCTCAGGCATCATGCACAATGATCGCCTCAGGAATAACGACCTTCGCAGATTTTCGAGAAGGAGGGTTAGCCGGGGTCGAATTGGAGATAAAAGCGCTGAGCAAAAGTCGGCAGCGGCGCGTCATCCTTGGCCGACCCAATTATTACTTTGATCGAGACGAAGTAACCAATGAATCAAAACTATTTGCATCAAAAACAGTTGATGAATTACGCGAAACCATCGACCTAGCTGACGGAGTGGGAGTCAGTGGCGCAAACGAATACACCACAAGCGCACTGAAACAGATCTCCGACCTATGCAAAAGAAGCGGCAAGCTTCTAGCAATTCACGTAGCCGAAAGCCCTGAGGCAACACAATTCTCAATCGAAAAATTCTCAACATCCGAAGTACACAGAGCAATGAACTTCCTCGAACCAGACTTTGTGGTCCACCTTACCAATCCTAGTAAAGATGACCTAGACGAACTTTCCAAGAACCCGATTCCGGTCGTTTGTTGTCCAAGAGCTAATGCAATTCTTGGGTTAGGCACCCCTCCGCTCAAAGAGCTCCTCGAAAATGGTATCACTGTTGCGTTGGGCACGGACAATGTTATGTTGAATGCACCAGACATGTTTAGGGAAATGGACTACGCGTCTCGAGTCCTGAGGGCAGTGCATCGAGATGCTGGAGTGACGAGTTCAAAGGAAATTCTCAAGATGGCTACTTTGAACGGTGCGCAAGCACTTCGACTGGCCTCCAAGGTTGGCTCGATAGAGCAAGGGAAAGCGGCTGACATAGTGTTCCTTGACTTCCGATCCTCGAACTTAGCTTATTCCAAAGACACGATCGGATCAATCGTTCACAGAGCGAGCCGCGAGGATGTTAGGTGTGTGATGGTCGAGGGGGAGGTTGTGCACGGAAGCATTCCACGAGCGTAGGCATTCTCAGAGGCCGTATGTCATGATGAGCACAGCTATGACGCTAGATGGCAAAATAGGCACAGAATCAGGCGACTCCAGAATATCATCTCCCGCCGACCTGAAACAGTTGCACGAGCTGCGATCTCATGTAGATGCTGTTATGATCGGAAGCGGTACGCTACTCAGCGATAACCCCCTCCTAACCGTCAGACGCGTTAAGGGCAGAAACCCGATAAGAATCATCGTCGATAGCACTGCCAAGACTCCGTCAAACTCCAAAGTCCTAACCGCTCAAGGAACAACAATCATCGCCGTATCGAACAAAGCTCCCAAACGACGAGTGAAAAAACTTCAGATGGCCGGCGCAAAGATAGTTCATTGCGGAACGAACCATGTCAACCTCAAAGCATTGATGTCAAGGCTACTCAGGATGGGAATTCGGACCGTTCTCCTGGAAGGCGGGGGAGGGCTGAATTGGCATATGCTAACAAACAACCTTGTCGATGAGTTGCGAATCACCATCGCACCATTGCTGATTGGCGGAGAAGGCGCAAAGACATTGGTAGAGGGCACAGGAGTAGAAAAAATGAGCCAAGCGATCAAACTCACACTCAAGAGCACAACTCGAATCGAAAATGAATTGGTTCTAAGCTACAAGGTGAATGGATTGTGACTACTTGGACGGAACTAGAGGAATCTGTCAAAACCGGGAGAGTGAGCAAAGCCATACTTCCTATTGGAAGCTACGAGCAACACGGCCCCCATCTTCCCCTCTCCACGGACACCATGATAGCCGAATATGTCGCCAACAAGGTTTCCGAAAAGTGCGAAGCCTCATTCCTTCTTCCCAGCATACAGGTAGGCTGTTCAAGTGAGCACCTCGGTTTCGCAGGAACAATCTCCCTAACGCAAAAAACGATGGCAGGTCTAATCGTCGACATTGCCCATAGTCTGACGCTCACAGGGTTCAGACGGCTCTTCATAATCAACGGCCACGGAGGAAACAAGGCCACAATAGATTCCACGCTCATAGAAGTCAAACAACTCGTACCAGACTTGTCCATTTACTCATTCACAATCCTCGACATTGTGAAGCAAAAGTTCGACCACATAAGAAAATCAGAACGAGGAGTTGTAGGTCACGCGGATGAAATTGAAACATCCATGATGCTTACCATTGCCCCAGACTGTGTGAACATGTCCCGCGCCGTATGCGAAAAATCATTGTTGCCCGAAAAGCTCTCTTTTGAGTCGAATAATATGACTAGAATTTCATTTGCTTGGAAAGCAAGCGAGGTTACAAAGTCAGGAGTGATCGGTGACCCCGCATCGGCAACAGCAGAGACAGGCACAATCCTACTCGATTTCGCGATTCAAGTAATCTCAGATATAATAAACGAATTATGAGGTTATCGGCAAATGTTTTCCGGAATTGTGGAACAACTGGCGCCTGTGATTTCCATTGAGAAATCACCTGGCCAAAGCGTCTCGATCAAAGTAGATCTTGGCCGTTTGGCTGACGAGACGCGTCGTGGAGACAGCGTGTGCATCAACGGAGTTTGTCTAACGGCTACGAATAAACAAGGAAGCGTAGTGTCATTTGACGCCATCGAAGAAACATTACGCGTTACAAACCTTGGAACCCTTGTCGCGGGCAGTAAAGTGAACGTCGAACGAAGTCTCCGCCTAAACGACAGAGTCGCGGGACACTTTGTTACAGGTCACATCGACAAAACTGGGACGATCTTTAGAGTGGAGAAGGAACAGGACGGGTCACTGAAGATGTTCATCAAAACGGAGCAGGACGTAATGATGCTGATGACTCGAAAGGGCTCGGTTGCCGTGGATGGTATCAGCCTCACTGTCGTAGACGTTACCAAAGATGCGTTTTCGGTTTGCCTGATACCCACAACACTATCGCTAACAACGCTAGGTTACAAGAGAGAAGGGGACATAGTCAATATCGAGGCAGATATGATAGGCAAGTACGTCATGCGCTACCTAAACGAGATTAGCCCACGTGACCCTTCACGACAAAATCAATTGGTTTCAGCATCATAAAAAAAACCAAAGTTGACAATTTTGACTGACGAAATAAGGCAAGTAATAGTTGCTATGTCAGGAGCAAGTGGATCAATCTACGGAGTACGGCTGATTAAAGCCCTCAAGAACGCCAACGTAACCGTACACCTCACCATATCACCCTCAGCGGAAATCAACCTTGAACTTGAGACAGGATTAACAGCGAAAAAACTCTCAAAACTTGTCGACCACATGTACCCGGCAAACGATATGACCGCTCCCATCTCGAGCGGTTCCTTCTCCGTCCATGGAATGGTGATCGCCCCTTGTAGCATGAAAACACTAGCCGCGATCGCGAATGGTTACTCTGACAGCCTGACTACTCGTGCGGCTGACGTGACGCTGAAGGAAGAACGAACTCTAGTTCTCGTTCCTAGAGAAACGCCGCTGAACCAGATTCACCTTAGAAACATGTTAACGGCCGCTCAGGCTGGTGCCATAATACTTCCCGCGAGCCCTGGCTTCTATCACTCACCCAAGACCATCGACGAACTCATCGACCACATAGTCGGCAAGATCATGGACATCTTACACATCGAGCATAACCTCTACCGACGCTGGTCAGGGTTACCATAGACCCGGTTCATGGATTCCCAACATCGAACAACCGCTCACCACATTCAGTCTGAATCAAGTTAGTCGGCAGTTTTAAAGCGACAACCAAACGTAAATCGAACAATCTAACGTACGCGTTGTGTTGAAAATTGCTCGCCGAAGACGGCATCGAAAAACAGCTACTAGAGAATCTGGGCCTTACCCCGGGCGAATCTGGCATTTACATGAAACTTCTCCTTCAGCCTGAGGGCGAAATGGTCGACAAAGTAGTCACAGCGCTCGGAATCCCAAACGTTACTGCCGAGGCTGCACTAAGATCACTCACTGATAAGGGGCTAGTAAAAATTTCCAGCAACCGCGTAGAAGTCGTCCAACCAAGAACAGCCATCCAGAGAATTCTGGACGACAGGAAAAGAACAATGGAAAATCAAATGTCTCAAGAATCCTCAATCGCGTTGCAGCTTGAGAAAGCGCTGGAACCGATTTACTGGGAGAAAAGGCTGGGCATTAGACCTGAGGAAGTCATCGAGCCCTTACGTGACTTGCCAGACATGGAATTGAGAACAGCCCGCATACTCGGAACAGCATCTAAGGAAGTGTTCGTTTTCGCCGAAACGTTTGGGTGGTATGACCGGGTACGGGAATCCATCTTCCAAGCACACGACAGGCACGTCAACATGAGTATTCTAATGATGGTGAAAGATGATTACACAAAATCCCGGGCTAAGGAACTTCGAACACTCGGGATAAACGTGCGTCACTGCGCAGAGGAGTGGTACCCTGTTAGAGGAACTCTCGTCGACGACCAAGAATTGGTTTTCGTCATTTGGGCGACGAAGAAGAGCGCGGTCCCGCGTCCAACCTACTTCCGCCCAAATTACACAAGGAATCAAGGATTAATCAGAATCTTCCGAGACGCTTTCCTCAAGAGATGGGAAGAAGCTCAGGATATCTGATCACGCCTACACGACGAACAAATGGAGTGCCAAATTTCGCATAAAGTCCCCTTAGTTCAACCAACACTTGCTCAAGACTGAGTGAACTTGGTGGGCGAAGTAGATGACTGAAGCAATCGCAGTCGCTAGAGCCAAAATTCGAAATAGCAGGCACTGCAGGAATGGATCTAATTATTAGCTCGTTCATTTTGCACTCGAACCGTCTTGAAGAGATGACGTACGCCACTCCCCCCACCTTACAGTACTTCGATGATGTGAGATAGTCTATGTGCCACCTCAGCGTTTTTGAGCGACGCGCGTGTCGGCTTATTCTCCCTTCTAACGAGACCGCTCCCTTGCCTAACGCAGAGCCAGTGTATAGATAGTGGCCGTCTGACAGTCTGAAGCAGCCCAACTTACCAACTCTTACGGAGACTGCTCGCCCAAAACCGAGAAGAATAGTATACGTTCCCTTCACCGTTGACTTCCCCGAAGCACAAATAGTGCAAAACACTTCCCTGATAGGCGGGTGGCGGATATGAAAGCGATTGTTCTCGCTGGAGGTTACGCGACTCGGTTAAGGCCGATAAGTTACGCTTTACCGAAACTGCTCTTTCCGGTCCTCGGCAAACCCATGATCTACAGAACACTAGACCTTCTCCAGAAGGTTGGCGTGGATGAAGTCACGCTTGCTGTAAATTACATGGCTGAAAAGCTACGGGCCGAGGTGGGGTCGATCTATAACGGAGTGATCGTCAACTATTCACTGGAAACTGAGCCACTTGGAACCGCTGGTCCGATAAAATTAGCATCAGAAAACACCCATCTTGATGAGACGTTTTTAGCTTTGAACGGCGACGTTATCGCTCAAATCGATTTGAAAGAAATGCTTACTCAACATAAGAAAGCTGGAGCTCAGATAACGGATGCGCTTCATGAAGTGAAGAATCCTGGAAGGTTCGGTGCGGTTGAACTCGATGCTAAGAATCGGATCCAACGCTTCGTCGAGAAACCGGCAAAGAAGCAAGCACCAAGTCGACTAATCAACGCTGGAATTTACGTAGTTGAACCAGAAGTCTTACAAATGATCCCCGACGGTCGTAAAGTCTCCTTAGAGAGGGAAATATTTCCATCTATCGCGACACATGGTAAACTTCTTGGGTTTCCGTTTTCAGGTGAATGGTTCGATATTGGGGACTTAAAGGACTATCGAAAGGCGAACTTAGCATTACTAAGGGAAGCTCAGGCGGAATCGAAACTACCTACTGAGACCACGAACTTGGCAATAGAATACTCTGTCAAGAAGCCGATTTTCCTCGGTAACAACGCGAAGATAGGAAAAGATGCAGTTCTAGGCCCAGAAGTTATGGTAGGACAAAATGACACCATTCAGGAAGGAGCACGCGTCTCAAATTCAATACTGTTCGACCGAGTAACCGTAGGAGAAAATGCGGTCATCGCAGGAAGCATCATCGCGTCCAATGTAATCATAGGCAAGGAAGTCAGAATCGATAAGGGATGCGTCATTAGCCCTAATGTAAGAATTCATGACGGAATCAAAATTGGCCGAGGAACAATAATACATCCTTACAAAGAAATTGAACAAAACACTAAACCGGATTCTCATGTGATGTGAGTGCTCAGCCGTGCCAGACGACAGAAAACTCTTCGAATGTAATGGCATATGAGGAAGCATTTTCTCGATTGATGAAGAGCTGCAGGTACAATGCTTGACATGACGGCGCTGACGAAGCTCGGCATCTCGTTTACCGTAAGCCTAGTAGTGACTTTCGCAACAATACCAGTAGTAGCAGATTACATGAGAGGACATGGAATCGTAGGAAAGGACGTTCACAAACTTTCGAAACCAGAGATTCCTGAAATGTGTGGCCTTGCAGTGATAATTGGGTTGATTGTCGGTCAAATAGTATGCGTGGTCATATTCCCTTCGACCATCCGCGTCGTTGCGGCATTTATTGGAACTGTCATCATAGCTGGAGGGATTGGCGTGTTTGACGATTTGCATCCTCTTGGTGGAAAAATCAAACCCGTCCTCACTTCTATCGCGTCCCTGCCTATCTTGATTCTCGGCGCATATTCACCGTTTATTGTTATACCGTTCGTCGGTGTAGTTTCGATGACGACCGTTTACGCATTCATAGTTCCTATCGCCATCGCAGTTACCTCCAACGCCGTCAACATGATGGATGTCATGAACGGCGCAATGCCAGGAACGGTCAGCATAATAGCTTTCACTGCGACGGCCATACTCTTCGCGTCGGGTCAGTACCAGGCTGCTGCTCTTGCTGCAGGCCTACTGGCTGCGATGCTTGCTCTCTTCTACTTCAACCATTTTCCTGCAAGAGTCTTCAGCGGAGACACAGGAAGCCTGGCGGTTGGAGCGGCGTTAGGCGCGGTTGCAATTATGGGAAAAATAGAGGCGGTTATGATAGTGTCACTGTTGCCGCAAATCATGAATTCATTTTACGGATTATCATCCGTTGGGGGTCTCCGCGAAAGACGCGAAATCCATCAGAGGCCTACAAAATTGTTGGAAAATGAACTATTGGATGCCAGCACCGAGGTAGGAGCCCCAGTTACACTGACGCGCATCCTTCTTGGTGCTGGACCGTTATCGGAAAGACAGATCGTTAGTGTGCTAATGTTCCTTACCGCAGTCTCTTCCACGCTTGCCGTCATAACATACCTGATAATGGCGGGCCGTTAAGCCTTGAAACGACTTATTCCGCTCGCCTCGATTATCGTGGTCGTCTGGCTTATTCTCCTGCTCACAATTCTAGCAATAGCCAAAGTAGCCTTCTCAATCAATTTCGGGACGAGAACATTGATTCAATTAGCCATCACTGATACAAGTAAGATTCTTGTGTCAGCGGTGCTAGTTCTAATTTGGTTGTTGGCGTGGAAGAAGATTGCAGATGCTTATCTTCATAGAGAGCTCAGGAGAAGAACTACTGTTGCTTGAAGATTCTTTGAACAACGACCCTTAGTGGGTCCTCCATGCTTCGAAGTAGCCTCGCCGACTTCTTTTGGTAGTATTCGCGAAAATCAGCGCTTTTTGAAATTGCCTTGGCACGTTGCGCAATCCGACCAGGATCAAGAATACGCTCAATCAACCCGTATTTAATCAAAAATCTTTCAACAAAGGTTGGATCACCTGGGTAATACGATATCGCAGGTACTCCTAGAAGAGCCGCTTCAGCGGTCATAGTCCCGCCACCACCAAGGAAGACGGACGATGCACGTGTCAAGGAAATAGAGTCGATAATATGCTCAGGAACAACCACTTTGTTCCCGAAGCGTTTTTTGAATCTCTCCGATTGAACATCATACCTTGGCAGAACAACGACGTGTGAGTTCTGGCCGTCTAACTCTAAGATTTTTGAGACGACGTCAGTCACCTTGTCTGTTATCGAGGAATGGCGATCTGATAGATACGCCGCAAACTCCTCCGGAGGCCTGATAGTGACTATTGGTTTGGACGGGTCTAGATTCAGAGACTCCAGAGTCTTTGTGTTGCTTTTGTAATTTGTCAGCCACACTATTGGATCGAGCGCTCGATATTGCACAACGTCTCTTGCAGTTATCCCATAGCGAGTCCAGGCATGGATTGGGATAATCCAGGGTGTGAAGAGTTTTTGCGAAATTGGTACAGTAAGTTTACTGACGGCTTCCGCGTGCGGTGAATCACTGATGCAATAATGTGGTATCTTAAGTCCAAATGACACTCGCGCGGCTTCAGGAGATGAGAAGGAGATTGCAACGTCCGGCTTCTCCTCCGCTATGATTTCGGAAAGTTTGGAGATGCGTTTGGAACTTTCCGCAAGTTTGTTTCGTAGTTCGCCGCCACCATGTCGGCCTACCTCTGTAGCTTTCAAGCCTTTCAAGTCTAAGAGTTGATTCACTTCTCGGTATTCTCGAGTACTGATGAAAGTCTTGATTCCCTTTGCTATTAGGCGGTGATGGAGTTCACCCAGGAAATTTGCTTGCTTTGGGGTAAGAATGTCTATCCACACTTTCACTGAAATTCAACTCCTTTGAAGGGATGAACTAGATTTTGTCCATTTGTAGAGGAAGGATTCACGAAAGAGACGGATCAATCCAGGGTTTTTCGTATGGTTGGGAGTATAGACGATCGGGTTCCAATAGCGCTTGTTCTCTTCGGCGGCCCATATTACAAAAATCAGTGCTTTATTGTCAACCAGTGTTCCTCGGACAGGATGCCACGGATCTGACGTGTCCCTTACTTGAACTCCGAAGGGATGCAATTCGTCCAATTGCTTTTTTATTTGACTGTCAGAAACTTGCATGAGAATCTTGATTTTCGCTCCTCTCCTGGCCGCATTCCTTAGTTGATCTTTCACCTTTGGAAGCCAAGAGAACAAAGCCGTAGAGATTAGGACTTCTTCTGAAGCCTCCTGCAGACAATTACTGGTCCTCTTTTCCATGGTGTGGAGATCCTCAAGCGGCTCCAAGAGTTCCTCCGCCTTTACCTGCAAGTGGCTTTCCACGTACATGGGTTCCACCAGAGTTTGGAGGTTTCGCAAAGTTTCTTCGACTGTGATTAGGTTTGTCTCGAAGGTTTGTCGTAGATTCTTCAGGTACTCTCGCTTGGCTTGTTCTGGCGGAATAGCGTGGAATTTCTTAGGTCTACCTTGGGCTATTCTTGCAAATCCTTTTTGCATTAATTGTTCTAGCGTTCCATATACGCGAGTAATGGGAATGGACGTTGCGAGTGATATTTCCTCGGCTGTTAACTCCTTCTTTGACAAAAGCGCAAGGTATGCTTCAGATTCGTAGGCAGTGAAGCCGGTTCTTCGGAGGTACTCGATCGTTCGCGTAGAGGACATACTTAACTCAATTAGAGTTAAAAATAGTTAAATATTTCCGCCGCCGCCCTACGCAAGATAACATTCATGTCAATAGCCATACAACAACCTCCGATCTCACTCGAACCCGGAGAAATATCAGTCAGAATTAGAACCGGTGCCCTTACAGTAGGAGTTGTCGGCTTAGGCTGGATGGGGTTGCCAACCGCTTGCTTGTTCGCTGATGCTGGGGCAAGAGTAATTGGGGCAGATATGAACCCCAAAATCGTTGAAAGAGTTTCAAAAGGCGACCCCCCACTAGAAGAACCAGGTCTATCAGCGTTACTCAAGAAAGGAATCAGGTCAGGTAAGATCACCGCAACCACAAGTACCGAAGAAGCGGCTGCAAACGCCGACATAATATTCATCGTCGTCCCAACAATGATTGACAGGCAAAAACGTGCAGACTATTCAGCGGTAGAGGATGCATGTGCGAGCCTTGGAAAAACACTAAAGAACGGCAGCCTTGTCATTTTTGAGAGCACCTGCGGGCCCGGAGTGACCGAGAGAGTCGTCAAGGCCACGCTTGAGAAATATTCCGGTCTCGTCGCTGGCCAAGGCTTCGGTCTGGCCTACAGCCCAATTCGCGCCATGGGTGGAAGAGCTCTTCAGGATATGCAAACGTACAGCAAGATCGTAGGCGCCATCGATGCGAGAAGCCTGGAAGCCGCCTGCGCAACTCTTTCAGTAATCGTAAAAGGTGAGTTGATTCGCGTCCGAGACATCAGAACCGCCGAACTTTCGAAACTTTTCGAGACTATCTATCGAGACGTGAACATTGGGTTGGCGAACGAATTCGCACTGCTCTGCGAAGACCTCGGAGTCGATTATCTCGAAACTGTGAAGGCGGCGAATAGTCAGCCATACTCGCATCTGCATTCTACAGGTGGTGGAGTCGGAGGACATTGTCTACCAGTTTACCCATATCTTCTAGCAAGCGAAGCCTATGCGCTAGACGCGAAACTTAAGCTGGTCCTGGATGGGCGCAAAATAAATGACTTCATGCCTCGGCATGTGGCTAAACTTGCCTCGGACGGGATGCGTGTGTCTGGTAAGTCAATCAAGAGAGCCCGCGTAGTGGTGCTAGGAATAAGCTACCGGCCTAACGTGAAAGAAATCAGATTCTCGCCTTCCCTCGAACTTATCGGAATACTGAAGAAGCGCGGTGCGCGCGTGGTCGCTTTTGACCCTTTGTTTAACGCAGCAGAGCTAGAATCGCTCGGGATTGTTTCTGAACCTACGCTCCGAAAAGCAGTGGAGAAGGCGGATTGCGTAATATTGACGATCGGCCACGACGAATTCAAGAAGATGGACACAATCGAACTCGCTGCTCACATGTCTAAGAAAGGATTGGTCGTAGATTGTACAGGGTTGCTGGATCCTGCAAGCGTTGAGAAAAGCGGCCTAGTATACCGTGGAGTTGGCCGAGGACTTTGGACGCGCTAAGGAAGCTTCGCGTCGCGGTCATCGGAACCGGCTTCTGGGGAAAGAACCATGCCAGGATATTATCACGACTCCCCACTGCCGAACTGACATGCATATGCGACGTCAATGAGAAAAACGCCAAGACGGTCGCAGGTGAATTTCACGTCCCACATTATACGCGATTAGAGGATGTGTTGTCTCGCACTGACGTTGACGCTGTACACATTTGCACTCCCACCGTCACGCACTACCAGTTAGCAACTCGGGCCTTGCATGCGGGAAAACACGCTCTGGTTGAGAAACCGATGACGAACACTTCGAGTGAGTCACGTGAGCTGATCAATATTGCGAAAGAACAGGGAGTTAGGCTCATGCCGGGGCATATTGAGCGTTTCAACCCCGCCGTTGATCATCTAAGATCACTACTCGATGAAAAGCGACTTGGTACAGTTACACTCTTTCATGCAAGGCGCGTAGGAAGATGGCCAGAGAGAATCGGCGACGTTGGTGTTGTGAGAGATACCGCCATACATGACATAGACTTGGCTCGGTACATATTCAAAGACGAGGCAAACTCAGTCCATGCACGAATCGGAAGCGTGAAACACACACGAGAAGACTACGCGGAGATAATGCTCCAATTCAGAAATGGAGGGACAGCGTTCATCGACGCGAACTGGCTAACTCCACGAAAAACGCGGACTTTGATTGTGACCGGCAGCGAGGCGACTGTGGAATTGGATTACATCTCACAAGTGATCACCATAGAGGATTCGAAACAACTTGTCAGACCGTACCTGGAAACAAAAGAACCATTGAGAATTGAAATCACTCACTTCGTTGAATCAATAGTCAATGACAGACCATTCAAAGTAAACGGAGAAGACGGTCTAAAGGCTGTTGAGATCTGCGAGGTCGTCCTGCAGTCTGGTTCAACCGGTCAGACTGTTCCGATGACGCTGCCTTCCGCTGCTTGAGTTTCGTGAATCCCTGAAATCATGGAGGAAGTTGGCAGCAAACAAGTCAGCTCGCTTCTCCACTTGTCTGCTCCCACGAGGTTCCAAAGATCGAAGATGATGGTAGAACTCATGGAGTACCACAAAAGGGTTGATCAAGAAGTCACTATTTGAGAAATAGATTCGCTGTTCCTTCTCCACATAACATGCCAAAACGCGTCGATGTCTCTTCACTGTACCTACACGGACGCTGGGTTCACTTATTTGATAGTGCTCCGAGAGGAGGCGTATAGCAAGCTCAACACGGCCGTCTATTATCAGTTGAACAATTCGCGCGTGAAACTCTCGACTGGAACTGTCTGTCGAATGAGCGATCATGGGTCGCATTTTTCTTAACCTCGAAAGTGGTATATTTCAGTTGACAGTTCGTGTTAAACGAAGGCCGGTTTGGAATGAAGCGAAAACTCATGGATATACTAGCTTGCCCTATTGACAAGTTCTATCCACTGGAATTGCAGGTTTTTGAAGAGAAGGAGGAAGTCGTTTCAGGATTGATCACTTGCTCAAAGTGTAACCGCTGGTACCCAATTATTGACGAGATACCGCACATGTTACCGGACGAACTTCGGGAGCAAAATGAGGATGTCCCGTTTCTGCAGAAGTGGAAGGATCAAATTCCCCAGAAGACCCTACAGGAGGGGAAACCTTTCAACCTAGCCTCAAGCTCTTGAAATGGATGGTAGAGACTCATGAGCAAGACAATAGTTAGAACCAACGAAGCCCCGCAACCAATCGGACCATATTCTCAAGGCACCTTGGCAGGAGGTTTTCTCTTTGTTTCTGGCCAAGGGGCAATGGACCCGAAAATTGGGCAACTAGTTAGCGGTGACATTGAGGCGCAGACGAGGCAAGTCCTAACGAACATTAAGAGGATCGTTGAGGCCGCCGGCCTCTCGATGAGTGATGTCGTAAAGGCGTCGATCTTCTTGAGTAAGATGGACGATTTCAAAAGGATGAATGAGGTCTACAAGACTTTCTTCACTGAGAGTCCACCGGCAAGAACTACGGTCGAAGCGAAACTGCCTCTTCCCAACATGCTGATCGAGATCGACGTGATCGCTCACCGCGGATGACCTCGCAGTCGAAGCCTCTCAAATATTCTTCATATGAAGAATATTCTTCATTTGAATCCGTAACAAGTACAGATGCCTAAATTACCCAAATCAGGACTTTTGTGTTGTCACGCGTCACTCTCATTGACCCTCAGACAGCCGGCATATCTGGCGATATGATACTGGGCGCTTTAATTGACCTAGGAGCTGAACTCGCAACAATAAAACAAGTTCTTGACCTTATACCCCGACACTTCTCCAGTTGCGAGTCTATCAGTCTTACAACCAAGGAAGTAGATCGGCATGGATTCCGATCTTGCAGGGTAGAATTAGATATCTCGGAGAGTTCGGATGAGAGTGCGGCCAGTGCCCTCGTGAATGCGACACAAACTATCTCAGATTCCTCTCTTTTGAGTAAACGCGCAAGAGCGTTTGCGATTGGTTCAGTTCAGACTTTGACTGAGGTTGAGAGTAGGCTTCATGGTGCAGATGTTTCCGAAGTGCATTTGCACGAAGCAGGATCTGCTGACACTCTAGCAGATATATTCGGGACGGCAGCAGCTTGTGATTCATTGCACATCTTTGATGGTGAGGTGTATTGCACGCCGGTTTCAGTTGGGGCCGGTTCGGTCCGGTTTTCGCATGGAACGGTCTCAGTACCTGCGCCAGCAGTGCTCGAGATCGCGCGTCAATATGGCATTCCAATCAAAGCAGGCCCTGTGAGCGAGGAACTTGCAACACCAACAGGAGTCTCAATCTTAGCAAATCTCACACCCATCTTCCTAGACGGATACCCCGCAATGGTGCCAGATCAGGTTGGCTACGGTGCTGGCAGAAAGGAGTACACAGACATCCCTAACGTGCTTCGTTGCGTTATAGGACGGGGGAACGCGAGCCTCACATCTGAAACAGTTCAAGTCCTCGAAACCAATGTTGATGACGTTTCGGGCGAGATACTATCTCATGCTCTGCAACTTTTGTTGGAATCAGGCGCTAAAGATGCGTGGATTACCTCCGCCCAATTCAAGAAGAACCGACCGGGACATGTCCTTCATGTGATCTGCACCTCAAACGACGTTGAAAAAATCGCTAAAATCATCATGCTAGAAACCGGGACGCTCGGAGTCAGATATCAGCAATGGAACCGCTTTGTTCTAGAACGAGAGATAGTGACGTTAGACGTATCGATTGGGAACGGGAAGTTCAAAGTTCGCGTTAAGATTGCGAGAGACAAGTCGGGCAGGATCATAAACATAAAGCCAGAATTCGAAGATGTAGAAGCGATAGCCCGAAACCTTTCATGTCCACCACGGGAAATATCATCAATAATACTACAGGAAGCAAATCGTTCGTTGCGGTAGCGGACCTGACTAGAACTTCCGCTTTAATCGCTCAACCACTTCCAATCCCGGCATAAGGCTGCTGGCGCAAAGCGCTACCAGCACAAGGCCGGAGCTCACAAGCATCATAGCGATGGGCACGACAAACAATTCCGCAAGGACGAAACCTGACAATAACACCGCAAAGGCAGCTCCGAATAGTAGAATCGCTGTACGCCTTATTCGACCATTGATTCTGCGTCTCACCAGCCACAACGTAACGAGTGAAGGAAGCGCCAGGTAAACGAGGCCGATTACAGATCCCGCCAGCAATCCAGATACCAAGGCTGCCAGCTCTGGCTCAAACCCTAGAAGAGAGAACGTTGATGATGATAATTGCAGGATTTCGATTAGCGGCATAAGTACGACCTTTGCAATTCCACGTGCTGCAGGGTTAGTGTTTTCGTACATTGCGACGCTTGGGCTGAAGGAGTAATACCATGCGTTGAAAGCAATCATGAAGTTTGTGCCCGCAAATGTATGGGTGATCTGTTGGTCGCGGAAGATCTTTAGGAATTGGACCTGTGGGGCTAACTCAGACCCATACGTGGCAGTTGCGATGAAGCATTCCGAAACCCGCAGTGTGATTGTCGCTTGGTGAGTACGTGATGGTGTGGTGCTTGTACCCGTTATGGTGAGCTGGTATGTGCCTACGGTATTCTTCTGTGCGGTTATTTCCATGGTCGTCTGCGCGGTTCCACCGTTTGGCGATGGGGTCAACACGGTCGGAGTAAATGTCACTGTGAGCCCGTCGTTCGGGGGGGAGAAGGCTCCGCTTAGGCTAACGTTTCCATTGAAGTAACCGACCGAGGAGACTGTCAATGTAACGTCTGTCCTTGAACCTTGAACTAGAGGTACCTGAGTAACTGGTGCGGTGATGTTGAAATCACGAAGCAACTCAGTTATCGTTAAGACTGGCGCTACAGTGTGCGCTAGTCCGGTGCTAGTCCTCCCAAGAACAGTGATCGTGTAGGTTCCGCCGGGAGAGTTCACGTCAGTGAAAATGTTGAGGGTTGAGTTGTATGTTGGCGTTCCATCGGTTTTAGTTAATGAATAGCTTGACCCTGTTGGAAGTCCGGAAACTGTTAAGTTGACTGGTTGTGGCGTTCCACTAGCTAGTGCTACGTCCAAGCCGAAAGAGGCTGAGCCGCCTTGGGGTACTGTGGCACTGGTTGGTCCTTGGATGCTCATCGTGAAATCAAAAGGAATTGGCTGCGGAGCTTGAATGTTGAGAAGTACAGTTGCAGTTACAACTTGCTGTCCGCTAGTTGCTTTAATGGCCAATGGAAAACTGCCAGTAGGTGTTGAGTTCGTAGTCGTAAGAGTGAGTGTTGACTGAAACGGTGGGTTTTGAGATTGTGGACTGAAAACAGCGGTAACGCCTGTGGCTGGGTTTACTAAGCTAAGTTGAACCGGGAGCGGAGCTCCTCCTAGGAGCGTGACATTCACAGAAAAAGTCGCAGTTTGACCAGGATTAATGGTTCTTGTGCTTGGGGTAGCTGAGACTTGGAAAACATACGGCACGCTTAATCGCGCAATCCGGTTGACCGTGACATTGTTTTCAGGGAACCAGACATTTTCTGTTGGGTCGACCGCGATGTAGGTTGGGCGAGCTGTCGAGTTAGGCAATCCATATTCCGTGATGCCGTTTATGGGTCCCTGTCGAACAGTCACGGTTACGGGAGTTGAAGGATTCTCGATCGCCGACTGCATTCCAGGCTTAGTAGTTGTGGAACTGATTATGCTAGTAGTTCTGATAGACGGAGACGGACAACTCGGGGTTCCAATTTGAGGTAGAATTGTACAATAACTTGGAGTCATCAGTTGGCCTGCAAAAATGTTTGTGGTGTTTAGGTTCGCTATGCTGCCTACACCGTTCTCGGCGAACCACGCCGCACTTCTTTGCGAGTCGAAGACGACTCCCATTGGATTCGCAGCATTTGTCGGTATAACGGCTTCTTGGTAGAGCGAACCTCCTCCTGTATCATTCCCTAGTACCGAAATTTTGTTGTTCGCGTCTGTAACGATCGCTACTGGAAGTGACTGGTAAGTTCCGATGGTTATGTCGTTCGGTTGATATTGTCCTAGTCCCAATGAGTTTAGATCCCAAAGGGTTAGGCGGCTGCTATTCACCTCTAGTCGGCCAATCTTGCCACCTAAACTCTCTGTGAACCAAACAAACCTGTTGGTATAGGATGACGTTTGGACAACTTGAACGTATATTCCCCAAGGCTTCAGCAAAGGCGTGCCCGCTGTCGAAGTGGCACCTGGAAGTACCCACTCAGTCAAATTGCCAGTACTTGTCTTGAGTCTTCCAATCACGTCTCTTCCGGATTCTGTAAACCAGATATCATTATTGTCGTCAACATAAATGCCAACAGGGTGGCTTCCGGTTGGGAGAACCCATTCGGTTAGGTTGTTTGTCGAGGAATCGAATCTGGCAATTTTGCTTGAGGCGTATTCTGTGAAGAAGACCTGGGTTACTTGTACATTTGACACGGTGACAAGTTTCGTGAAAACATTGTATGGATGGCTATTCGGGGTTGTGATGTTCCATTCGGTGAAATTGTTGGTCGAGGGATCAAACATGGCAAGTTTGTTCGTTGCGTTTTCTGTCATCCACACATTGCCTATGGTATCCGCTGCCATACCGTAAACACTAGAGTTCACTGTGGGTATCCCCCACTCAGTGAATGCGAATTTGGAGATTGGAGTTACAGCATCCACTTGTACGCTTGAGGCAACCGGACCGGTTGTTGCGAATACATGCGGGAAGGGGAGGAAAGCGGAAAAGAGTGCCATAACAATCAGGATGGCAACTCTGGACAGGCTCATTACGGGGTAGCCACTAGACCTTTCCACGAACATTGTGCCGCACTCGGTTGGCCTCATGCGGTCCAAATAAAAGCGTTTTCAAGTAAATCTGCGGCAAAACGTGCTGATTAACACTGTTAAAGCACACAATCCTGACACAAACGAGTGTCCCGTTCAGGCAGTTTTCGGGCATACGGTGCCAATGGAATTTACGGCGATTCTCCTTGAAAACGCCTTTTTTCTCTCTTTTCTTCCTTACCTTCTAAGGTACGTCCGCATTTAGCGCAGAATTTGGCTTCGAGGAGGTTCTTGTGTTTGCATACTGGGCACGTGATGGACGGAGCAGCCATTAGAGCTGACTTTGCCCTTACGAACACCACGTCGCCAATCCTCTCAATGTCCTCAAATGGAAGAAAGAACTCATCCTCTTCACTAAGCTCTATAAGTAAAGCCAATCGACCATCCTCGGACCAAGCTAAATCTTTCGTAACGCCCAACTTCTTCGCGTCGCCGTCGATTACCTCCCGCCCGATGACTTCTTCACGTCGCCGCCATTGTACCAAAGCTGACACCATCTCAGCTTTTTCTTAGAGCACAGTCTGTGTATTTAGCGTTGCATTATTCGCTGGAGCTCTAACTGAGATTGGGGTTGAGATGAGGGTGCGTGCGGTGACCGTACCGAGACAGATGGCTCAACGGGGAATTGAGACATTGCGAGAAATGGGACTCATCGACAAGTCACACCAACTGAAAAAACTCGAACGGAAAATTACGATCCCAATTATCAGAGAACCATCTTCCGCCGAAACTCAGCTTCTAAGAACGAAGCTGGGCAATTTCGTAATCTCGGAGACAAATTTTGAATCAATTGTTTCCCGTCCAAAGAGAATCCAAGATGCAATTCAAACTTCTTCAACTCTCGCTTCCAAACTCCCGCGATCATTTGACTTGATTGGAGACATAGCGATAGTTGAAATCCCATCAGACTTGGATGCTCATTCTTCAGAAATAGGGAAAGCCATTCTTCAGCTAAGCCCGCATGTGCGCTTGGTACTTCGCAAGTGCAGCGACGTAATGGGTACGTTTCGCACGCGCAAGTTTCAAGTCATTGCTGGAACAGGGACCACAGAAACGGTTCATCATGAATTCTCATGTCAATACAATCTAGACGTTGCCGAAGTGTACTTCAATCCTCGGCTATCCAATGAGCGAATGCGCGTCGCACGACAAGTTAAACCCAATGAGACCGTAGTGGACATGTTCGCAGGCGTTGGACCTTACTCAGTTTTGACCGCGAAATCGCAACCAACGTCGAAAGTATTTTCGATAGATATCAATCCAACTGCGATCAAATACCTGAGACAAAACACCTTCGTAAATCGGGTTGCCGATCATGTGATTCCAATGCATGGAGACTCTAGAAAACTGTCAGTGAATGAAGTGCAAGGGATCGCTGATCGTGTCATAATGAACTTGCCTTCCGAAGCTGAAAACTACATTGACGCCGCGATTCGTACGCTAAAAAAGCGGGGAGGACGAATTCATTTCTACCAGTTCGTTGATAGAGAATCCCGCCTAGATTCCCTTCAGAATTCTTTCAAAGCCATTGTCGAAGCTCAGGATAGAAAAGTTGAGGCGTTCGAATTCTGTAACGTCATCAGGGAAATCTCCCCCGGAATCGTGCAGGTAGCTATTGACGCGTTAGTAAATTAGATACTGTCCTCGGCCGATATTCGAACCTTTAAGATACTTTTTGGAGAAGTCAAAGCGTTGATCAGGCTCCTTTTGATATCCCTCGCCGCCTTGTTCGCGTGAACCATTATGGTTCTATTGGAAATAAATGACGACTTTCTTCCAACCATTTCGTTCCGGTCAATAAATCTGAGACCTGGGCTTCCGGAGCCTTGAATTACATCCGTAAGGCTTCCGGCTTCTAGAAGAATTGTGATCTGCGTTCCTTCATGCCTACAAAGATTCTTGAAGTGGAGAGAGAAATCTGACGGCGCTCTAGTTGCATTCACACCAATCACGCAATCGCCTCGTCTCGATAGATTAGGGTCTCTTGTGATCTCGAAAGTCATTGAGTGGGTTCCTAAGATGTTTTGGTGACCGTACGCTACCAATTCTTCAACCATTTTCAACTAGAACTCACTCTCCCGTTTGAGAAAGTCGTAACCACGTACTTGAATGCTTATTGATCTCGCTTGTTGGATTGAGCATTGGGGAAATTGCGGAACTTCGCTGAGTTGAGACAGCAAGCAGTCAGAAGACTCAAGGATGAAGGGCTTCTGAAGGATCAAGGAATCATTCGTGCAATGGAAAAGGTACCTCGCGAAGAATTTCTCCCATATGAGTCAAAATCGTATGCTTACATAGATTCTCCCATATCAATCGGTTGGGGGCAGACTACCAGTGCTCTCCACATGACAGCTCTCTTCTGCGAATATGGTAAAATTCGTGTTGGATTGCGAGTCCTAGAAGTTGGCGCAGGTTGCGGGTACATGAGTTGTGTTTACGCAGAAGTAGTGGCTCCCTCAGGAGAGCCTAGCAAGTCCCGGGGTCACGTTTGGGCGGCAGAAATCGTAAAGGAGTTGGCCGAGTTTGGAAAAGCAAATGTGGAACGATTAGGCTACGCGAATCGAGTGACGTTCGTTTCAGCCGATGCATCCGAGGGATTGAAGGAATGGAGTCCGTATGACTTGATAATCGTGGCCAGCGCGTCTCCCGACATCCCTAACGAGATGACAAAACAACTGGCGCCAAGTGGCATACTCCTGATCCCTGTCGGCGGAGCCCATTTTTACCAAGAGCTAATTCGAATCACGAAAATGAGTGATGGAAGCCTGTCTAGAGAGAACCTAGGAGGAGTTGCCTTTGTTCCCCTCAGGGGAAAACGTGGATGGAAGAGTTAGCCACGTGCGTTGTAGCGAGTTCCGATGCACTTAACCGAGGAAGGAGTCCAAAGTACTCTTCGCGCTCGGTTGAGTCTTAGATGTCCTCATTTTGGAAACGGCTTTTCTAACGCGATCCTCTGAAAAGTCACGTTCTCCACAAAGGAAAGAGACGACTTGTTCCTCGTTCGGCTCAGACCACTTAAGTGAATAGTTAGAGGTTACTTCTGGCTGAACAAAGATTTTCCTGACCTGGGGAACTCCTGGAATTGTTATTTCCGGGTCACTGGTCATTATGCTCTCCAAGTTTCCATTCTCATGAAGCAGCTTCAAAGCGGTCTTTGGCCCAATGCCCTTTACACCGTCAGGATTGAAGTCGGTTCCAATCAATATTCCTAGATCAATTAGTTGTTCTCTGGTTAGAGACAACTCTTCCAGCACCTTAGCCAAATCGATAAGCTTCGGTTCAACCTCAACGTAAGTGTTCCTTCGTGGGAGTTTTCTTCGACCGGTTATCGCTAGGTTTTTGATCATTCTTGGTGTTCCGAAGAGTAGTGAGTCGTGATCCTGAGACGCAACAGCCCAGACGTCTCCTTTCGAAGCCATGAAGGAAGCCTGCGCTTCCCCCTCCGACGGTGCCTGTATCCACGCGATCCCTAACGAGTCGAGAAGCCTCTTTGAATCGTCAACCATCAAGTCCTTAAGTGATGAAGTAGCCTGAGCATAGGTGCGTGCCTCCTCGAGTTTGCCTTCCCTCAGAGCCTGATCATATCTCACGGCCGCCTCTTGCTTGATTCTGCGGCGTCTATGAATCTCCATTTCCTTCAATTCAGGTGGTTTGCCATCGAACACAAATGCCAGTCTGATCCCTCGTTCTACAAGGTTAGATGTTCTGTAGAGGAGGCCGCTGAGGTGGCTTG
The DNA here is from genome assembly GCA_035517955.1 of Candidatus Acidiferrales bacterium. GTDB lineage: Archaea > Thermoproteota > Bathyarchaeia > 40CM-2-53-6 > 40CM-2-53-6 > FEN-987. The sequence continues at coordinate 23,338 of DATIYC010000066.1, forward strand.
TGATTCGTCCACTTTTGTCTTTTAGTGGTGTTCCATCGGGTTGGCGAATTATCGCTAAAAACTGGTATAGAGTATTGTACGCGTCCACTGCAAGAGTTTTGTTTGACAAGCTTTCTAGGGTGATCGTCTGTTCTGGAATGATATCTGCGAGGTCAACTCCCAAGTCGGTTCGCTCCAATGACATCTAATAGTGCTAACTGCTGTTACAAAACATGTTCATCGGGCAGGCATTTATCTCAAGAATAGTATTCTTCTCTGCGACTTACGATTATCTCTCGCAGTTCCCCCTTCTCGAAAATTTTGATTATTCTCCACTTCCCGTGTACGTACCGTTGTTCTAGGATTGTAGCCCTGCGAACTTCATGTTCAAGCCGCAATGTGTAGTCTACACAATTCGACAGCCTCCAACTTCTAGATTAGAAGTCTGAACTCTAGCGACGCAAACTCGGTCTTGTATCAGGAACCTAGGGGGCAGTGATGTGATAGTGTATTACGTGTCAGCGAAGGCCTCGTGGATCGTGCCCGCAGGTTCCTTTTCCTCTTGAGGCTCTGATTCGGACTCGGATTCTCGGTCTGCGATAGCGTATGATTCTGGTAGGGCTTGTGAGGCGAATAGGTTGACGAGTGTGTTCGGGCTCGCGTCACCGCTGAGCCTACCGATCTGTCCCTTCAAGTGACGCCACTTCAATTGTGTTCGTCCGCTCTTCGAGTTGTAGATTATCCCTAAAACATTTGAGACCCGCGTGAATCTAATTTCCCGTATTTGTTGCATCGTCTCCTTATCTTCGGCCTCAACGTACATTGTACCCTTGTCAGAGGATCGCTCTGGGTAGATGGTTTCGTCTTGGTCGAGGTCGAGAGGAATGTATGATTGGCAAGTGCTCATTATCATGAACCTTCTGAACCTATCGAGCTCGCAAACAGAATCTATTTTGACCAACGCCATCCCATCCCACGGCGGGCTGCCGTGTTTTGACTTGCGAATTGGTAGTCTGCTGTTTGAATCTGTCGGTTGATTGAAATCGTTGAATTGTTGACAAGTTTAGCAATCAGCAATCAATTTATAACTTGCCCTAGCCAGCCTGTGCAACCCTCAAGGTATTCGAAATGAGCGCAATCACTACAAGTACAGAGAAAACCATCCGCATGCCCACTTGCACATGGTGCGCACGCACTATACTTCCCGGCGAAGGCGCAGTGAAGTTCCCTTGCCCAAGCTGCGGCGAGGTTACAATCTGGCGTTGCGAGAAATGCCGAATGTTTGGTCGCCCCTACCGCTGCATAAAATGCGGTTATACAGGACCCTAAGACAAACGTGGCTGAAGTTAGATGGCGAAAGTGCTAGCTCTGATTAAGATATTCCCAAACGATGCCAACATTGATTTGAGTGCTCTCAAAACCAGAATCCAGTCAGCACTTCCGACTGGTTTCTCAGTGCAAAAGTTTGATGAAGAGCCGGTGGCCTTCGGATTGGTTGCACTAATCGCTCATGTGGTCATGCCCGAGGACGCTGAAGGAGTAATGGACAAAGCTGAGGTTGCCATTCGAGGCGTGGATCAAGTCAGTGAGATTGAGGTTCTTAGGGTCGGAAGATTCTAACCTGTTACTTCCGGTAACACTTAAATCGGCGTTCTGTTACTTCTAGTAACAGACGTGTGGAAAAGAAAGATGCATTGCGCCACAATGACGCACATGGAATCAACAGAAAATAGGAGAAGAAGACAATCTGACGGAAGGAACTTTAATAGCCGCAACTACCGACAGAACCCCTGTACGACCCGCATACCATTCGGTGGAGCCTGATTATGAGTAGTCGAGAATCATCCTTGAGAGTAGCCGACGCCAGACAACGCGATGTTGGACACGGAAAAGTACGCATAGACAACGACACGATGCAGAAGCTAGGCATTACCGCAGGAGACTTCGTCGAAATCCACGGAAAGAAGATGACAGTAGCAGTTGCATGGCCCGCCTATGCTGAAGACCAAGGACAAGAAATCATACGTATGGACGGACTCATTCGAAGAAACGCAGGAGTAGCCCTAAACGAATACGTTAGCGTAAGAAAAGCAGACGTCAAGGATGCACAGGCGATAATCTTCGCTCCCACAGACGTTCGCCTAAGCGTCGACGAAGAATTCGTAAGCTTCGTTAAACGTCGTTTCATGGACATGCCATTCATCGAGGGAGACATGACCCTCCTCTCGATCTTCGGAAGCGCTGTGCCACTAATCGTCACAAGGACACGACCACACGGCCCCGTCAAGATTACAGAAACAGCTCACGTGCAGGTTCTGAGCGAACCAACGCCCGAGAAGAAAGGGATCCCAATCGTTACTTACGAAGACATCGGCGGCCTTCACGAAGAGATCCAAAGAATTCGGGAGATGGTCGAGCTACCACTGAGGCATCCAGAACTCTTCCAAAGGCTCGGGATCGAGCCCCCCAGAGGCGTATTCCTCTATGGTCCCCCTGGATGCGGCAAAACGCTCCTAGCTAAAGCAGTAGCAAATGAGTCAGACGCGAACTTCTACGTCATCTCAGGCCCCGAGATAATGTCGAAGTTCTATGGCGAATCCGAAGCACGCTTGCGCGAAATATTCCAAAAGGCGCAAGAAACATCACCCAGCATCATATTCATCGACGAAATGGACGCCATAGCACCAAAACGAGAAGAGGTGACAGGCGAAGTCGAACGACGCGTCGTCGCTCAGCTGCTATCACTCATGGACGGTATGGGCTCGCGCGGAAACATCATAGTCATCGGAGCAACCAATCGCCCCAACGCAATAGACCCAGCTCTTAGACGACCAGGAAGATTTGATAGAGAAATAGAAATTGGCGTACCGGATAAGGCGGGAAGGTTTGAAGTTCTCCAAATTCACACACGAAACATGCCCCTAGCAGAAGACCTAGACCTCAAAAGACTATCCGACGTTACCCACGGGTACACGGGAGCGGACATCGCCTCCCTTTGCCGCGAAGCCGCAATGAAAGCGTTGAGACGGTACATACCGGAAATCAACCTTGAGGAAGAACGCATTCCACCAGAAACCTTGGAGAAGATGGTGGTCAAAATGGACGACTTCATGTCCGCCTACCGTGAAATCACACCAACAGCCATGCGAGAAGTCTACGTCGAAGTCCCACAAGTTCACTGGACTGAGGTAGGTGGCCTGAAGGACGTCAAACAGGAACTCATGGAATCCGTCGAATGGCCACTCAAGAAACCTGAAGTATTCGTAAAGATGGGCATCAAACCGCCAAGAGGAGTACTGGTCTACGGACCACCGGGATGCGGTAAAACATTACTCGCACGGGCAGTAGCGACCGAAAGCGAAGCCAACTTCATTTCAATTAAAGGACCAGAAATATTCTCAAAATGGGTCGGAGAATCCGAAAAGGCGATCCGCGAAGTATTCAGAAAGGGACGAACTGCCGCCCCAGCCATAATCTTCTTCGACGAACTCGACGCAATCGTGCCCAAGCGCGGCTTGGGTTACGCAGACTCCGGCGCGAGTGAACGCGTCATCAGTCAACTACTAACAGAGATCGACGGAATCGAAAGCCTTCAGAACGTCCTAGTAATCGCCGCCACCAACCGTCCCGACATTCTAGACCCAGCCGTCCTAAGACCCGGACGCTTCGACAGACTAATCTACGTACCAGCCCCCGACTTCGACTCGCTAAAGGAGATATTCAAAATCCACTCCCACGACATGCCACTCTCCAGAGACATAATCATCGACGAACTCGCCAGAAAAGCTCAAGGATACTCAGGTGCCGACATTGAAGCCATATGCCGCGAAGCAGCCATCACCGCCCTACGCGAAAACATAGATGCCACCGAAGTATCTAGACGTGACTTCGACATAGCCATGGAGCGAGTTGGCCCAAGCATCACCCCCGAAGACGACTCATGGTACCAGAAATTCGCTAAACGACTTAGAAGAGAACGAGCGGCAGCCCCAACACCAGTAGCATAACCCAAACACGCGATGTTAGCATGGAAAAAGTCTGGGGCCCCCGCCCCCTACAGCTCTTCGTCCTAGACCTCATAGAACGCAAAGGTCCACTAACCGACGACGAACTACTACGAGAAATAAAAAACGGAAAGGAAGAGCTCAGCTTCCGCGAACTCAACCGAATCTTACTCAAACTTGAAGTAAACGGCCTAGTTAGAGTCTCACGCCAAATGAAAGGAAAAAGACGAGTAGAGATCGCGGAACAACGTACGATTCGCTAAGAACGCTATCCATCCGGTAGGTTCAGATTCACCGACTCCCTAGTCTCGAATCAAGAAGAGAAAATTGCCGCCTACATCAGTAGACGTAGCCGTCGTCGGGTGCGGCGTTAGCGGCGCAACAGCTGGACTTGCCGCAACCCGGAGTGGAGCGACCGTCTCAGTTTTCGAGGAACACCCCGAAATCGGTATACCATCACATTGCTCCGGCCACGTTGGCATCCAAGCCTTCAAAGAATTCAGCCCCTCAATCCCCTCCGATATAATTGAGAACAAGATCAAAGGCGCAGTGCTGCACCCCCCCTCCGCCAACCCCTTGACATTGTCCAGATCATCCCCAGTAACCTGGGTCCTGAACCGCGCGAAATTCGACGCCCACCTCGCAGAATTGGCAAGCAAGAATGGTGCTAACATACAACTCAACTCCCGCATCGACAATTATAGACGCGAAGACGAAAGAATAAAACTCAGGATTTCCGGAGCGCAACAATTTGACGTTACGTGCCGTGTCCTAATTGACGCTAGTGGATGCGCGGCCTCGATTGGAAAGTATGCCGGCCTCCCAAGACAAGGCAGAAAACTACTGGTGAACTCGGCTCAGTTCAGCGTCGAGAACTTGAAAGATGTTGACGAGGATTACGTGGAGGTTTATTTCGGTCAGCGGTTTGCTCCAGGCTTTTTCGGCTGGATTATTCCAAGGCGTGACGGGACGGCGAAGGTGGGGATAGCAGCAGGCGCGAGAACAAACGTTAGACACTGTTTTGAAAAATTCATTCGAAAACATCCCGTAGTCTCAGCGAAGATGAGACAAGCGAGACAGTTCTCTCCTATCGTGTTTCATCCTATACCGGTGGGAGGAGCAGCGAGTCGCACGTATGCCGATGGTTTGCTCGCTGTGGGTGACGCAGCTTCGCAGGTGAAGGCAACGACAGGCGGAGGCATCGTCTTTAGCTTACTCTGTGGGAAACTTGCGGGCGAAACAGCCGCCAACGCAGCAAAGGAAAGTAATGTTTCCGCTGCGAGGATGAGAAATTACGAGGATTCCTGGCGGCGAATGATTGGCTTCGACTTACGAACAATGTCCTGGTTACGTCGACTACTTTACAACCTTCCTGACAGAAATCTTGACAGGATCTTCACCATAGCAAATGAGTTGAACGTTGATCAGGTTCTGAACAGAACGGCAGACATCGATTTCCAGGGAAGAACGATACTATCCATGGCACGTGACCCACGCATATTCTTCACTCTGCTATCGGCGTCCGTTCTCTCGGTTCCCTCACTGATTCGAACCTAGTGAAGAACTAGACACAGTGTTGCCGGAAGAATCCACTCGTGTTTCGCTTAGGATTTGCCTGACTGTTTCATTGCATCCGTTAATGCTGGAATCATCTCATACAGGTCAGCAACTACATTGTAGTCACTAAATTCGAATATAGGCGCCTTAGGATCATTGTTTACTGCGACGATCACGCGGCTTCCCCTGATGCCTGTAAGATGCTGAATTTGCCCAGAGATGCCGAGCGCGAAGTACAGCTTTGGGTTCACCTTCTGCCCTGATAAGCCGATGTATTGATCCTCAGGGAGCCACCTCAAATCCTCTGCAATGGGCCTTGAGCAGCCGATCACTCCGCCTACGTTTTTGGCAAACTGCTCAATCAGGGCCATGTCCTCCTTCTTTCTCACCCCACGCCCGAATGAAACTATTATTGACGCGTCGCTTAACTTCACGCCTTTTGCCGGCTTGGGTTTTGTTTCGATGAGTTTCGTGCTTGGAGGCTTGAATTTCGGGACCACCGCAATGACCTCACCCTTTCGAGATGTATCTGCTGGAAGTTGTGAGAACAGTCCTTTGGGAATAGTAGCGATTAGTGGTTTCGCTTTCGAAGTCTGGGTCTCGGTCAAGTTACCGCCCATAGTTACCCGCTGCACTAGCAATGTCTTCTTGTCAGCGTCAAGCTCAAGCTTGGTCGCTTCGGTAACGCACCCAGTCTTGAGTCGCTCGGCTAAACGAGGGGCGAACTCTAACCCGTTTCGTGTAGCTCCGATTAAGATTGCGTCAGGTTTACGTTCGGTTGCTAAGTTAGCAAGGGTGTCGGTGTATACGTCTACTTGGAATTGGTTCAACGCTTGATCTGAGATTGCGAGGACTTTGTCTGCCCCCTGATGAACTAGTTTCTGCGCCTCTTCGCCCGAGGCTTTAGAAATTGCGACCAATTCAGCTCCACTATTGTTAGCTAGCTCTCTGCCTTTGCCGAGCAATTCGAGAAGGAGTTGAGGGGATTCAGAGAATACCCAGATTCCCTTGGCTTCTTGCGCCATCTTTAGTGCCCCTTCAAAACTCCTTCCTGTGCAAGCAGTGTAGCAAGTTTAGGAGCTATCTCCTTAGCCTGTCCTTGAAGCATCACTCTTTTTCGTTCTCCGACAGATACCGTGCTTCTGAGGATTTCGATTAATGATCCGTTGAAGCCTATCTCGTCAGCGGTGAGGTTCAGGTCGGCAGCGGTCCAAGTCTTCGTCGGTTTCTTCGACGCGGCCATAATAGCCATGAGGGTGGGAAGGCGAGGTTCATTGATCTCTCTTCCAACCGTAACTAAGCAAGGAAGCTTGCTTTCAACGGTCTGCCTCTCATCCTCCAGGTCTCTTTCCACTATTACCTTACCCGTCTCAAGGGACAGTTTGGCGGCATACGTTATCTGGGGTAAGTTGCAGATCTCGGCGATTCGTGGCCCAACTTGAAATGCAAAGGCATCTTCAGAGTATGCGCCGCAGAGGATTAGGTCATAGTCTAAGATCTTTGTAATTGCTGCAGCGAGTACGTTCGCGGTTGCGTGGGCATCTGAACCGTCGAACTGTGGATCGGTGATTAGGCAGGCCTCGTCAACGCCCATGGCAAGAGCTTCTCGCAAAGCCTCTTTTCCTTCTGGTGGCCCCATGCTTATTGCAGTAATCTTTCCACCATTCTTCTCTTTGATTCTAACAGCTTCCTCAATCGCGTTTTTGTCAGTTTCACTGATAACCCTCGGCACACCTTGAGTTATGATACTCTTAGTGCTGCGGTCCACTTTCAGATCCGCGGTTTGAAGCACTTGTTTGACAAGTACAATTATGTTTGCCATCACTCATCCCGGGAGAGTTCTTAGCTCAAACGCGCTATGCAATTAATACGTTACTAGGCTTCAATCTGGTCTGCTACGAGTTCGGAAATGTCACGAACTGTTACCGCGTCCTTTGTTCCAGCCGAGACGCTGGCATCCTCAAGCATGGATGTGCAGAATGGGCATGCTGTAGCGATTATATTGGCTCCCGTTTGCTGAGCTTCTTCGAGGCGAATTGCATCCACTCTCTTCTTTTTCTCAACCTTGTACCAGAAGTTTGCACCCCCGGCCCCGCAGCAGAAGCTGTTTTCGCGGGAACGCGGCATTTCCCTTAGTTCCATACTTCCTAAGGAGGAAATTATGTTTCTGGGAGAATCAATTACTCCGTTGTAACGGGCCAAGTAGCAAGGGTCATGAAACGTTGCCAGCCCCTTTGATTGAGCTTTGAGTTTTAGTTTTCCAGTCGTCATCAATTGTTCTATGAATTGCGTGTGATGAACCACTGTGAAGTCACCCCCAAATTCCGGGTATTCGTTTTTGAAAGTGTTGTAGCAGTGTGGGCATTGGGTGAGGACAGTTTTCACGTTATACTTCTTGAAGACCTCTACTAGTTCCAGTGCGCTCTGCTGGAAACGCCCTTCTTCTCCCAACCGCCTGGCTACTTCACAGTTACATTTCTCCTCCGTCCCTAGAACTGCGAAACTGACGTTTGCGGCCTTGAGGATTTTAGCGATGGCTCGTGATACGTTCTGGTTTCGAGGATCGTAGGAGCCGGAACATCCAACCCAGTATAAGACCTCAAAGTTAGGTTGTTGTTGGGCGGTTTTGACGTCTAGTCCTTCTGCCCACTTCATTCGATCGGCCTGGGGGAGTCCGTATGGGTTTGAAACATTGTTCAAATTGTTCAGCAGATCCCTTTTGCCTCTGTCGAGTTTTCCTTCGGCGATCAAGTGTCTTCTCATATCAACGATCGAGTCTACGTGGTCGATTAGGACGGGACACTCGTTAACGCATGCCCTGCACGTGGTGCAAGCCCAAAGCTCCTCTGGATTGACAATGTCGGGGATTACGAGGCTTCCTCCATCAGCGTGACTTTGAGCCAACATCACGTTTCTCAATTTCAGTATCAGGTGCATTGGTGAAAGAAGTGTGCCAGCGGCCGTAGCTGGGCACGCGTTTGTGCACCGTCCGCATTGAGTACATGAGTCGAAAGATAATCGTTGTTGCCAGGAGAAATCACCAATGGTTGCGGCTCCGACCTTAACATCGAAACTTCCAGTAGCCAAAACTTGCCTTAGGTCGAAAGGCGTGCTCAATTGCCCTTTGGGTCTCTGATGTGCAAAGAGCGCGTTTAGTGGTGAGGTGAATAGGTGGAAGAGTTTCGTGTATGGTATGCTTGCCACTCCAATGAAAGCCAGTAGAGCGTGGAACCACCATAAGTACTGATAAAACGTAACAGTCCCGGGTCCGACCAGGCCTTGGCTGGTTAGGTAGAGCGCGACTCGGTATCCGACGAAAGACCATGGAGCCCATGGCGGCTTATCAACAGCTAACCTGATACCCTCCAGTAAATAGCCCGTAGGCAAAATGATGAGCAGAATTGTGAAGATGAAAACGTCATCGCGAGAGGTTGGAAGATTCGATGGACGCGAAATCGCCCTTCTGACTAGAGCAATGATGAGTCCGGCTATAGCCACCAAGCCGAAAGCGTCCAGGAAAAACTCGAAGGACAAGTAGAAATTCCCGATCAGAAACTGGTGATGGAAGAGAGGCTGCCAGAAGTCATTATCCGTCATTACGAGAGTTGTTCCAATAAAGAGCACTAGTATGCCGCTGTAGATCAGCAGATGCATGATACCGGGATAAGTCTTCTTTACAACCTTTCGCTGCGCAAAGGCGTTAACAACCGCTCTCCTAACCCGCTCCTGAATTTGGTCGAATTTTGGTGGTGCCGATCCGCGGAAGTAGACTCTTAAGCGCCTGTAGAAGCCATAAACGAATGCGACTGCGAAACCGGACATGATTGCGTACATGAAAAGGTATGTTAGCGGAGGCATGAGGTCGTAGGTTATGCGGTGCGGCTCGGACAACTCACATCTATTACCCTCGCTCTCTGGGCATGCTAAAAGAGGTTTTCGCGCTTACTGTATGCATAGCAATTGAATCTCTTTTGCGTCAGTCCCTAACTATTCGGATACCGACATGGAGCAGGAAATGTAACCTATCAGAGTTATTCAATACGGTCTGTGATCCGTTATGATGAAGACCTTGGAGCGGACGCTTGTCGTTTCACGAATTTCTCTATCGTCTCGGCTAGATGATCCACATCGGCGTCGGTGTGCGCATAGCTTATGGAGCCATGCAGCATTTCTGGAACAACCATTAGGATTCCGTTCTCAAGGAAGAAGCCGAAAATCCGTTTTGATTCTTCGTGGTCACTGTATGCGAAAGATCTCACATCGCGAATTGGCTTCTTCGACGTGGTGTGAATGCCAAAGAGTGATCCAATTCCGGAGGTTTGAGCAGGGAAATCGTAACGGTTGAAAATGCCGTTTATCGCTCTTCGCGTCTTCTCGCCAAGTTTGTTAACGTGTTGGTAAACGGGTGTTTGCTCCAGCACGTTGATTGTGGCTATTCCCGCCGCTAATGTGATCGCGTTACCTGCGAATGTGCCCCCGTGGTATGCATACTCTGTTCCGGAGTATTTTGTGTGATCCATTCTGTTCATTATTTCCTGGTTGCCTGCGACAAGGCCGATTGGGAGACCGCCACCAATGATTTTGCCCATGACCGTTACATCGGATTTTACGCCGTAATGCTCCTGCGCGCCCCCTAGTCCCAATCTGAAACCTGTAATGACTTCATCAAAAATCAGTTGTGCGCCCGATTCGTCACAGTACTCTCTTAACCCTCTAAGGAACTCTCTCTCCGCGGGAATCATTCCTCCGGCTCCCATAACGGGCTCAAGGATTACGCAGGCTAATGATTCACCCTTAACTCGGCTTAAGAATGCGTCGAGATCGTTGTATTGGGCGACGATTGTGTCTGCTTGGGAAGATCTCGGTATTCCACCCGAGAGTGGTTTGTTGAACGGTGGTCTAATGTCAAGATGTACCGGGTCATAGGCGCCGTGCCAACACCCTTCAAACTTCGCGATTTTATCTCGTTTCGTGAACGTTCTAGCTAAGCGAATAGCGTAGAAGTTAGCCTCACTTCCGGAACTCGTGTAACGAAATAACTCTGCGCTGGGTACATGTTTTCTTATTGTTTCAGCGAGTTCTATCTCCAACTTGTGTGCTAGTCCGAAGTGCCACCCTTTTTCAGCTTGGGATTTGATTGCTTGCATTACAACTGGATTGGCATGGCCAAGTATCATCGCGAAGTGAGTGCACCAATAATCAGTGTACTCATTATCGTCGATATCGATTAGTTTCGCGCCACGGGCTTCCTTAACGAAGAAAGGGTATGGTTCAAAGTGCCTAAATCTGTAAGAGACCCCTGCGGGCTCGATTTTTCTTGCGCGCTCAAACATTAGATTGGAGAGTTTGGTACGCCTTACATATTCGCTACCGGCATGCACTTCCGCCATGAGCACACACGAACAACCCACTTGCAGAACCCAATTTCAGGTTTTCCAATGCTTTCCATAACCTTGCTTGGACTTTGTAATTATCCTCCAGCAATTCCTCTTCAATTTGGCAAGTATGACAGCGAAATATCAAAATGAAAAAACGGTTCTCTCCAACTTGATGACGGTTGCCATTTGCATCAGCGTACATAAAGTGCGGTTATTGTTCTCAGATTATACCTCGTGAGAGCCCCTATTGTCCTTACTGCCAAAAGAAATTTCTTTTTAGAGGCCTCGGACTCTAACCCACCCTCGCGATTCACTGCCGCTTCGTGTACCCATCAGTAACCGCCGAGTAGTTGAATTCCCCTTTACGAGTTAATTGCAGTAGAGCCTGTTCGATCTCCTGCGTTTTGAAGCCTTCCTTCAGACTCAGTGTTAGAAGATCTCCCCTTTCGTATGTATATTCAGGTATCTCAACAATTTTTCGGAGCGCATCCTCACACAGTGCAACTCTTTCTTGATCAATTTTCGTCTCAACAGCTCTCCGTGATCGAACCTCCCTGGCTAACTCTCGTCCGATCATTCCAAATTTCTTTGATACGAGTTCCGCAAGGATTTTACTACCTCCTCTAAAAGTGAGAACAGTTTTAGGGCGAGTTTCTTGCACAAACCGTAACAATTGTTCCAAGTCTGCTTGGTCGGAAAGTGTGAAGACGCGATCCTCCGCTCCCCTGGTCAGATTCGGCCAACCGGTCACGTTGGCAACTCTGAAGTCACCGAACCGGGTAGCGTCGAATCTCTTCGGCACTAAGACTATACACTCATCGTGTCCTACCAGCGATTGAGCATCTACGGAGGATGAATCGACGTATCGGAGCCCAACGTCGTTTTCAACGTACACTTTGTTTACACGCGCTATCTGCGGATGAACGACGACTGACAACTCTGTCCAAGTGTTGAAAACTCTTGTGAGCTCTTGGGCGATTCCGAGTGAGTCGACCGCGAAGGTGGGAATTCGTTTGTCATGAATGCACTCGAGAGTCCACTTGACCATTTCCGCGATGACATGTTCTCGTGGTGGAAGCGACATGCCTGGAGCTGGAAACGTAGCTTCGATAACTAGGGTTTCACAAGGTGCAACCTCTGCAGCACGCGAGGTTAGCGTGTCTGTGAAGTTGATGTGACTCGCATAAACGATGTTTCCCTCTGGGGTGATCACCTCATACTGGACAGATCCTAGGACATGGCCTGCGTCGTGAGCTTCTACTTCGACCTCCCCGAGTTTCAATCTTCGGCCAACACGGATTGGTTGCCAGTTTCCTACCACTTGGCTGGATTGGGCTTCGTAAATTTGCTTAGTTTCGTTTGTTGAGTATTTCTTCTGTGTTGGGAACTGAAAACCCTTTGAATGATCAAAGTGAGCGTGGCTTATGAATAGGTTCGGTATTGTCGGGTCGCTTTCGGCCGCATCAAAGAGGATCCTGCAATCATTGTAGCGAATCGCAACGCCGTTAGACCAGCGAACCAAAGGTTTCAGTTCGTAGCCCCCAATACCTCTGAGCTTGGGGGCTTGAATTTGTGTCTGTACCTGACGCCTTGACTCTCAAGCAGGTATTGTAACTTCTTTTTGCTCTTCCAAGTATGCGAGAGCGTCTAGGGCGGCTTTGCAACCTTCCCCAGCAGCTGTCACAGCCTGCCGATACTTGTGGTCGTGCACATCGCCTGCAACGAAAACCCCGCGTACACTTGTCTCCGTCACATTTCGAGTGACCGTGTACCCTTTTTCGTCGAGTTCGATCTGGCCCTTGAAGACCTTCGTGTTAGGCTCGAAGCCTATTGCTACGAAGACGCCGTCGCTGGCAATTATTGAGACTTCGCCTGTCTTGACATTTCTGACCTTGACTCCCTCAACTTTCTGATCTCCAGAAATTTCCTCGACAACTGAATTCCACACGAACTTGATCTTGGGGTTGGCCATGGCTCTCTTCTGCATGATCTTGCTAGCACGAAGCACCTCGCGCCGGTGGATAACACTCACTTCGCTCGCATACTTGGTCAGGAAGAGAGCTTCCTCAATTGCCGTGTCTCCTCCTCCAACCACAACCACGCGTTTGCCCCTGAAGAAGTAACCATCACAAGTGGCGCAGCTTGAAACTCCACGACCCCTCATTCTAACCTCCGATGGCAGCCCTAACCATTTTGCCGACGACCCAGTGCTAATAATCACGGCCTTCGACGAGTACGATTTTCCAGCGACTTTGATCTGGAAAGGATCATTCGAGAAATCAACTGATTCCGTATCCTCGTCAATAATCTTGGCCCCGAATCGTTCGGCTTGTTTTCGCATTTCCTGCATCAGAACCGGGCCCTGAATACCGTCGGGGAAACCCGGGAAATTCTCAACCCCGCTTGTAAGCATTAATTGTCCGCCTGAAAGACGCCCACCAATAACCAATGTGTTGAGTAGTGCCCGGCCAGTGTAGATCGCGGCCGTCAGACCTGCGGGACCAGATCCAACGATTATCACGTCGTAATCGTAATCTGCCATGCTACTTCTGATCCATGGTTCGTGGCGGTGAAATTATAAGTGGCACCCTTGAGCGGTTGAAACGGAAATGACGTGTTCAAGCTATGTGAGGTTTAGGCTTCTCGCAGATATCCATTCTTCGCCTCAGTGTGCATTGGTTTTCCAATGTAAATTACGATTGTTCGCGAGAGACGATTGAACAGCCGCTGCCGTAATGGTCTACAGGGCGAATAGATCCAACCTATCAAACAGTCCAGTGGAAGAAGCAGCGACTTTCCTATACTCTGCACCGCGGCTGATCGGAGACTCGCATTTCGTCCGCCTGCCTCAACGAGCCTCAAGTTGAGCAAGAGCTGTCCTATTGATCTTCCAACGTACCATTCGGATAGCGTCCAGTAGAGGAAGAAGATTAGAACAGATAGTGGGGACCAGATTGAGATATCGGACCCGGGCAGTTTTGGTAGTAGAAATTGAGGGATGAGTTTGGTTTCTAGGGATTCGAGGTTGAAGTAGGCGAGCAGGGAATTGACGATCAAGTAGTCAATGAACCATGCTATGAAACGTCTGCCCCAATTAGCTAGAATAGGCGTGTCGGCCTGAGACCCGCTCATTTGGGATCAGGCCGACTAGATTGTTCCGTTGCTTACTTTCGTTTCTTTGTTGGTCGGCCGCCCATCACCATTGCCATGACGGCTTTCTGAACATGGAGACGGTCCTCTGCCTGTTCGAAGTAGAGTGAGTAGTTCATGTTGTCGATTACTTCGTCGGTGACTTCTTGTCCCCGGTCTGCAGGTCCGCAATGTGTGTACTTGCCATGGTTTGTTAGGTCCATCATTTCTTGCGTACAGATCCAGTCCTTGAACTTGTCTTGGTAAGTCGTGGCTCCTGTTTTATCCACTGCGTTGCTGTGCGGCGGCAGGTAGCCCTTTGGAGACCATGCCTTGGGATAGACAACATCTGCGTCCTCGAAAGCCTCTTTCATGTTGTTTACTACTTTGAATCCTCCACCGTATCTGTCGGCGTTGGCTTTGGCGGCGTCGGTTACTACATCTTCGAGTTCGAAACCTGGAGGGTGTGCCAAGACGACGTCCATGCCCATCTGAGTTCCTATCAGAATCTCACTCTGTGGAACGGCGAGTGGTTTGAGGCCCCCTGAGTAGGCGTAGGAGACTACGAGCCTTTTTCCCTGGAGTTTCGGTATCGCTGCTCTCATAGCTTGCGCATCCGCGAGCGCCTGAAACGGGTGATACATGTCATCCTCCATATTCAGAACGGGTATCGTAGCATGTTTGGCGAATTCTTGGACGACCTTGTGTCCCCTCCCGATGATCCATTTCGCGGCGTCTCCGTAAATGCGAATTGCAATGGCGTCACCGTATCGGCTTAGAACGCGAGCTACGTCCGAGATGGCCTCGGTTTGGTAGGCAACCATGTCTTCAGGTAAGGCTGGCGTGTAGACGTCCTGTGGGCTGAGAAAGTGCGCGTGCCCCCCAAGCTGGTACATGCCAGCTTCGAATGAGTTCCTCGTTCTGAGCGAACGGTTATAGAACATCATGAAAAGTGTTTTTCCGGGCAGGTACTCATGTTTCCTGCGTGCCCGAAACTGCTTCCTTAACTCGTCCGCAGCATTTAGGATCTTCTTGACTTCTTCTTGCGAGAAGTCGTTGGTATCAAGGAAATGTTTGCCGCTCCATAAACCTACGAAAGAAACCAAATTTGCATACCCCTCTTTTTCGATAGTTTTTGGGAATCTGACTTAAACCTTGGCTTTTATGCTTGCATTAAACCTTAGGCGCGACTATGTGGGTGCCTGCCTTGTTCTCAAGTGCTTCAGTTAACTTCCCGAGAGATGCGATTATGGCCTGATCGCCTCCGCTTTCGACAAAACGTATCGCAGCCTCTATCTTTGGTGCCATGCTTCCTTCTTTGAATTGGCCGTCCTTCAAGTAGTTCTTCAGCTTCCCTGTACTGATCTCAGTGATTAACTCCTGTTTGGGCGTCCCGTAGTTCACGTACGCCCCTTCCACATCAGTCAAGACAACGAAAATATTCGCCCCGATCAGGGTTGCTAGCCTCTGTCCCGCCAAGTCCTTATCGATAACAGCCTCAACGCCGACTGCTTTGTCCTCCTCCTCGATTATTGGTATCCCTCCCCCGCCGCAAGCGACGACAATGAACCCCGAATCGACCAGCGCTCTGATTGCTAGGCGTTCAGCAATTATCTTCGGGTCAGGCGAGGCCACCACGCGCCTAAACCCTCGCCCAGCATCCTCCTTTACGACCAGTTCCGGTCTTTGTTGTTGGATCTTCTCCGCCTCCTCCTTAGAATAGAAGGGACCTACTGGTTTCGTTGGATGCTGAAACGCTGAATCATGTTTGTCGACGATCACTCTGGTTATCACCGTGACGACGAATTTGTCGACTCCTCGCGACTTCAACTCGTTCCGCAACGCCTGTTGTATCATGTAGCCAATGAAACCTTGAGTTTCAGCGCCGCATGCATCGAGTGGGAAAGGTGGAACGATGTTCTTTGCCGCCTCGTGCCTGAGCATTGTTGCGCCAACTTGTGGCCCGTTACCATGAACCAGGACCATTTTGTGCCCACGCTCTATAAGATCAGCCATTTTCGCCACGGTGGACTTAACGTTCTGATATTGTTCCTCGAAGGTACCCTTTTGCCCCCGTTGCAGAAGGGCGTTGCCGCCAAGTGCAATCACTATGAGATTTTCGACCAATCACAAGCCCTCAATTGAATTGAAGAACGAAAAATCATCCGGTTTGACCTTATCAACTTTCACAGTCTTTTCAACGCAAGCGGAGGAAATCATATTTACGAGGTCAATTTCCTGTTTCAAAACAGGTAAACGAGTTGCCTAAAGTTGACCTTACTGGCAGAGACCTGATTACGACCCAAGATTGGTCAATGGAGGAGCTGCAAACCACTCTAAAACTTGCAGCCGAATTCAAAACTAAATACCACAAGGGCACAGTGCCCCCTCTTCTTCGAAACAAGACATTCTTCGCCCTTTTCTATGCTCCATCAACTAGAACGAGAGCGGCTTTCGAGGCTGGGATGACCTACCTTGGCGGCCACGCGCAGTACATCGACGTATCAACGACGCGCCTCGGCTCTGGGGAGGCTCCGAAAGATGTCGCGAAGATGTACGAAAAATACGGGCATGGGCTCGGGGTCAGAATCTTGGATTCCGCAATAGATTACGTCAGCGGCGCAGGAGTTTCCGTAGTCCGTGAATACGCAAGGCACGCCGAAATCCCTGTCATTAACATGGCTTGTTGTACATATCATCCCACACAAGGTCTCGCTGATTTAATGACAACGCAAGAATCGTTCGGTCGACTTCGCGGTAAGAAGTACGTGATAATGTGGGGTTACGCTAGAAGCTTCCGGGGTCGATGCAGCATACAAGAGGAGGCGCTGATAATGCCTCGGTTTGGAATGGACACGATACTAGCTCACCCGCCTGGTTTCGAGATTGACTCCGAGATTCTTCAGCAAGCGAAAGCGAACGCAAAGGAATCAGGGGGAACGTTCGAAGTCACGAATGACCTGAATTCGGCTCTGGACGGAGCGAACGCGGTTTTTCCAAGAAATTGGGCTTCGAACGCGTTACTAACAGTGGGAGCTGGTAAGTTTGGAAAAGATCGGGAATTAGAATTGCATGAGAAACATCGGGATTGGATGTTGACTGAGAGAAGATTGGATAAGATGGATAAGAAGGCTATAGTGACGCATGTTCTGCCGGCTCTTCGTGGGGAAGAGGCCAGCGATGAAGTGATGGATGGCCCGCACTCAGTGATTTACCCCCAAGCAGAGAACGGCATGTATACGAAAATGGCGGCAATGGCGCTTACGATGGGCGGAAAGAAGAAACGGACCTGACAGGCTAATATTTGAAGAGCGATGCCACGCACATACGGTGCCTAGACTTTTACTTCTATGAGGTAGCGGAGCGTTTGTAGTTGGGTTAATGAGGATGTGCGTTAGTTGGATGGGGTGATTTTGGCGGTTTGGTAGTGACTGTTCGTTTTTTTCGCAGCGAAGATGTAAGTACTAGTGATGATCCCCCCAGATGACGTCGGATTACCTTCACGAACCAGTGGCAGGCCGCTGCTGCTATTACGCTAGAGCCTGATCTAGTTCTTTGATTGAGGGGTTGATTGTTGTTGCTTGGCCGGCTGCCTTCACTGCGGACGGTACGTCCTTAAGGCCATTGCCGGTAACAACAACCACAACTTCCTCGTCAGAATCGACGATGCCACTATGAACCGCTTTCACTAGACCCGCATACCCTGTTGCCCCGGCTGGTTCAGCAAACACTGCCGCGCCCCGAGCGAGTTTTCGCATCGCATCTAGCACTTCGTCGTCGCTAACTGTGATGTATGCGCCTTTAGTTTCTCGGACGGCGCGGACGGCCCGAGTGCCATCTCGAGGTAAACCTACGCAGATTGAGTCGGCAATTGTGTGAGCGTTGACTGGTGTGATTTTTTCAATGCCGACCCTCCATGCGTTGTAGCAGGCCGCTGCGCCCTCGGCCTGTACTCCCATAAGTTTAGGCATCCTCGTAATCCAGCCCAACGCAACCAAATCCTTTAGACCCTTCCAAATTCCGGTTATGATATTTCCGTCTCCGACGGCGACGAATATTCTATCGGGAGCGCGCCACTGGTCTCGCTTACTTTCCATCGTTCCTAGTTGTTCGCAGATTTCGAAGGAAGCCGTCTTCTTCCCCTCCACAGTGTATGGGTTGTAGCCTGTATTTCGGGAGTACCAACCAAATTTCTCGGACGCTTCGAGACATAGATCGAAGGCTTGATCGTAGGTACCCTTCACCAAGAATACGTGGGCCCCGAAGATTAGCAGTTGTGCGACTTTAGCGGGTGGAGCGGTTTGGGGTACGAACACGTAAGCAGGCATCTGTGCACTGGCCGATAATCCTGCTAGAGCGGCGCCCGCGTTTCCACTGCTTGCGGTAGTAATGGCGTCGACTTGGAGTTCCTTAGCTTTTGCTACGACTACGGCACTTGCCCGGTCCTTGAGGGAAGCTGTAGGGTTGAGCCCATCGTCTTTAATGAAGAGCCTGTTTAGGAACAGTTCTTTTCCGAGATTAGATGCGTGATAGAGTGGCGTCCAGCCGACTCGCAGTGGTGGAATGCTAGCACAACTCTTTACGGGTAATAGCTCCCAATATCTCCAGATAGAGGAGTCATTAGAAACTGAGATTTGACCTGAAGACGTCCGTGACTTGATCGCCTCATAATCATATAGCACGTCCAATAAGCCGCTGTTCCCATGCTTAGGACAAACATATCGAACTTGATCTGGCTCATAGTTTGCATTACAGATTGAACATTGAAGATGACTGACGTTCATTTCAGATCGGAATCCAAGTTTGAAACGGTTTACGTATTATGAATTTAATACGTTGCCCTCGCCGTGGTCAACGCAGAAAACATAAGTTATGGCAAGTGTTTAGCGCCAACTTAGTTTCGTTGACCGCGGAGGTTCGAGCTCAAAATGTTTGCGCGAATAAATTCACGCACCTGCATGAAAGAGGAACATTTTATTGATTGATCTTACCATAAATGAAAAAGGACTCCAGAGAACCGTTCAGGCTTGTAGAAGTAGAAACATAATCATACCCACATTTTCTCAACTCAAAGCCCCGGAGAGTACCCCTGAGAAAATTAAGGGAGAATTAAGAAACACAAGTCTTTGGGATATAGCACCACAGAACTTATTCCGAATCACATGGAAGAATGACCCCGCTGCCAAAGGCGGGCTCTTTCGCCCAATCGCAAACTACCTAGAGCTACCACCAGAACTTACTGGCGTTGAGGCACGCATAATTGCCCTGGTTGGGAAATGGTTCCCTACAGGATCGCACAAAGTTGGAGCATCTTTCGGTTGCTTAGTGCCCCCCCTTGTCACTGGCCAGTTTGACCCAACGGTGCATAAAGCCGTCTGGCCTAGCACAGGAAACTTTTGCAGAGGAGGAGCCTACGACGCGAAACTACTCGGTTGCGATAGCATCGCCATTCTTCCAGAGCAAATGTCACAGGAACGTTTCCAATGGCTCAGAACTGTTGCAAGCGAGATAATTGCCACGCCCGGAAGCGAAAGCAATGTGAAAGAAATCTATGACAAGGTCTGGGAACTAAGAGGCACGCGCAAGGATATTTTCGTATTCAACCAATTTGCTGAGTTCGGAAACTACCTGTTTCACTACGAAGTAACAGGGCACGCAATGCAGGAAGTTATCAACAAAGAGATTAGCGGGGGACAATTTCGCGGAGTATGTTTAACCACTGGATCGGCAGGAACAATCGCCTCCGGCGACTACCTCAAGCAAGCTTACCCCACATCGAAGATCGCAGCTGGAGAAGCCGCCCAGTGCCCGACTCTCCTACTCAACGGATATGGCGTCCACAGGATTGAAGGAATCGGTGACAAACATGTACCGTGGATACATAACATAAGAAACACGGACATAGCGATTGGAATCGACGACAATGATCCGATGAGCTTGATGAGGCTTTTCAACGAACCAACAGGACGGGAATACCTCATTCGCGAAATAGGCGTTCCAGAAGAATTGGTTTCCAAACTTGACCTACTTGGCATTTCCAGTATAGCAAACGTGCTCATGGCGATTAAATTCGCGAAGTACTTTGAATTAACACGCAAAGACATCGTCATCACCGTGTTTACTGATTCTATGGAGTTGTACCAATCGAGACTGAAAGAGTCAAGAGAACAGCACCCTCAATACGGCAAAGAGCAAGCGGACAGCGATTTCCACAGGCACCTCATGGCGATAAAAACAGACTCAATGATGGAACTCACCTATCCAGACAGAAAGAGAATTCATAACCTAAAGTACTTCACGTGGATTGAACAACAGAAAAGTGACCTGAACGAATTGAACCGCCAATGGGACGACTATGAAGCCTATTGGAGCGGAATCCAGAAACTGACGCCAAGAATAGACGACCTCATAACAGAATTCAACCGAAAAGTTGGATTGATCTAAACGAACCTGACCCGAAAAATACTATTTTCTATTCGCTTACTGGACAAGAAAGAAACGCGATAATGACTTAACGAATCAGCAATCCACTCTCCAACCATACCAAAGGATTTCATACGCAAGGCCTCAGCATCAGCTACCATCGCATAGAATCATCAAGTTCAGGAACTGGGTAGTAACCCTATTAGGTTAAGCTAAGGTTCAACAATCGAAGTTGACGCTCATGGTTCAAACGGCTGAGCGAGAAGACGTTGTAAGTTTAACGAAGCAGCATACGTACGGGACATGGCGGGCGCAAAAAAGTTGGATTCCTCGAGAGGTTGTGAGTGCAGAAGGATGCTACTTCAAGGACGCTTCGGGTCAAGAATTCCTGGATTTCTCGTCACAATTAATGTGCTCGAATCTGGGCCACGGTAACAAAGCGGTTATTGACGCAATATGTGAACAAGCTAGGAAGCTTCCCTACGCTGCCCCAGGCTTCACAACTGAAGCACGAGCGAAACTCACGGCAGCATTGGCAGAGGTCATGCCACATGGTTTGGAGAAATTTTTCTATGCTACGTCAGGAACTGAAGCAAATGAAGCTGCATTCAAAATTGCTAGGCAATTCACAGGCAAGTACAAAATAATCTCAAGATATGCATCATACCATGGCTCAACGGCGGGTTCGATAGCTGCTACCGGCGACCCTCGCCGATATCCAATTGAACCTTCAGGAAAAATGGAAGGTGTTCTATTCGGACCTGACGCATACTGCTATCGCTGTCCATTCGGATTGAAGTATCCCGACTGTGGTATTGCATGCGCAGACTACTTGGAATACATGATTAAGCATGAATCCAACGTCGCAGCCGTCATCGTAGAACCTGTTGTAGGCACGAACGGCGTCATTGTCCCGCCTGACGAGTACTTGCCGCGTCTTCGTGAAGTCACCGAGGAAAACGATGTCTTACTGATCTGTGACGAAGTCATGTCTGGCTGGGGACGAACTGGTGAATGGTTCGCGGTTAATCATTGGAAAGTCAAGCCTGATATCCTAACGACCGCAAAGGGTGTCACTGGGGCGTATGTTCCGCTGAGTGTTACCGCAACAACTCGCAACATCTCTGACTATTTCGAGGAACATTACTTTGCTCACGGTCATACGTATGAAGCTCATCCAATGACTCTCGCGCCGGGAATTGCTGCGATTAGTGAGTACAAGCGATTGAACCTCATCGAGAGGGCACGAACAATGGGACAATATACGGGGAAGAAACTTACGGCTCTCCAAGAGAAGCATCCGTCGGTTGGAGATGTACGCGGAATAGGCTTATTCTGGTCACTAGAGCTTGTAAGAAACAGGAACAATAAAACGCCCTTCAACACCGGCGAGGAGAAACTTCAAGGTAAACCAATGGTCTCGGACGGGGTTGCCGCAGAATGCATGAAGAATGGCACTTACGTAATGTCGTGGCTCAATTACATGATAATTGCTCCACCATTGATAGTCACGCCCGAAGAGATCGACAAAGGCGTTGCCGCCCTTGACAAAGGACTGACGGTCGCTGACAAAGAAGTCGTCTAATCAGTAGACGCACTCACTCAACAAAAGCAATCAAGTGTAACTCCACTTAGACTTGACGCTGATCCCAGCTCTTTCAAGTAGCCTCGCAGCTCTTGCGTTAGCCTCCTGTATGATCGCACTTTCGTTAAGTGTCCTTATCTGACCGCGCGCCATCAGAATTTTCCCATCCACAATTACCGTATCAACGTCAGAGCCCTCACCAGAATAGACGAGGTGAGAAATTGGATTCAGGGTCGGTGTCAGGTGCGGACTATCTAACCGAACTATAGCCAAATCAGCCTTCTTCCCGACCTCTAGAGAACCAATTTCATTATCCAATCCTAACGCCTTGGCTCCGTTAATTGTCGCCAACTCAAGTACGTCTTCCGCGCTCATGACAATGGGATCGTATAATCTCACTTTTTGAATCAGTGATGCGAGTTTCATTTCACGGATCATATCATAGCAGTTGTTACTTGGACCCCCATCGCAACCTAGGCCAACGTTTACGCCATGCTTGATCATTTCAGGTACGGGTGCAATCCCAGAAGCTAATTTCGTGTTGGAGGATGGGCAGTGGGCCACTGTTGCGCCCTTTGCGGCTAGTATTTTCCACTCCTTTTCAGCCAACCAGACTCCATGCGCGAAGACAACCTTCGGTCCCATCACCCCTACTTGATCCATGAACTCAGCAGGCAGTTTCGCGAACTCCTTGTTTGCGTATTTTACGTCCTCTTGGACTTCGCCGAGATGCATCGTGATACCGATTTTGAGTCGTTTGGCACCCTCCGCGATTCGGCTGTACAGTTCGGGTGTACACGCTCCTAGTGAACGAGCCCCATACCATACCTGTACCCGTCCACCCGCTTTACCATTCCAACGATTGTAGTAGGTCTCGACTTCGCGAAGGCATGTTTCCGCATCCTCGATCATGCCCCTGTGCATGATGCTCTTCTCCGTTCCATAGCTAGGCATGCCCATCACAGTCTTTGAAAGAATTCCGCGCATTCCTGACCGTTCAACAGCCTTCGCGATTCCATCGAACCCATAGCGCGTGTGCAGGAGGCTTTCTAGGAAAGTGGTTGTCCCAGATTTGATCATCTCTAGCATGCACAATTCAGCGCTCACTCTTCCGTCCTGCGCGTCGAAATTTCCTTGGAGTGGCCAAACGAATTTCTGAAGCCAATCAATCAATGAGGTGTCATCCGCGCAGCCGCGGATTAGGGCTTGAGCGAGGTGAACATGAGTATCAATCAGCCCTGGTAGCACAATCTTCCCGGTGGCATCAATTTCGAATTCTGCACGACTTCTAGGCCTTACCTCATCTACCTTTCCGATTAGCGATATGCCGCTGTCTTCTATGAGAATGGCGCCATCTCGAATTACTCGTCGATGGGCATCCATAGTGATTATGGTTCCGCCCTTTATGAGAACTGTCGACATCTGAACCAGTTGACCTTGGACTTCAACCCTCTACTTACCCTTATTGAGTCGACGTCCGGAGATCGAGGTCACAGCGAATGCACAGGACCTTGATTTCGATTGGCTAAGACCTTCGATCGTTTTCTTTTCGAAAGTCTTCAAGAGCTCTGTTCAAGGTTACAACTGCTCCCTTTTGTAAATGTTCAATTGCAGCCAGCGCGGCTCGATGAGCGTCTTTACTTGTTCCAGCAACGCAGTCCTCAAGAACCTTGACCCTAAAATCGAATTGATGCGCATCCATAGCAGTAAGGTAGACACAGACGTCAGTTGCCGCACCCGTAATATAGAGCGTGTCTACGTTCAAACCACTCAGAAGTACTTGCAGGTCGGTTCCAAAGAAGCCACTATAACGCCTCTTCGTTACCACATAATCCAAATCAGTTGGCACTAATTCTTCGACTATCCTCGCTCCAATGCTACCCTCGACGCAATGAAGTGGCTCATCGCCATCCAACTCTCTACCGAAGTCTACCTTCTGAGCCCTATGCACTTCCTGAGTAAATATGCACGGAATGCCCGCATCGTGCGCTTCCGCGATTAATTGCCGGATTTTCGGCACAATTTGTGTTGCTCCCTCGCATGGGACTGGTCCGGAGGGGTCAACGAAGTCATGTTGCATGTCAATTATCAATAATGCCGGTCTACTCATGTTAAGGCGCCCTGGTTTCAAAAGTATACCTTTGCTAGGATTCGATCGGCCACCTAAATGAAACTTTGACGAACCATAAAATCGAAGAAGATTACGATGAATTTTAGCTTGGCACAATGCGTATCGTTTTTTACCTGTGTATTTACCTTGGGCGACCGGAACATGCGAAAGTGTTAAATTCGAAATCTGCGTCGCCCCTAAGTTATGACAAGCGAACCGACGGCTTTTGTTAGGAAGGCTTCAGGTCTCCGAAGAGACGTTTCGTTACTGGATGTAGTTAGTCTAAACCTCAGCAACATGTCCGGAGGAGCAGCTCTCGGAACCATCGGATTCACTACAGTGCTTCTCACGTCGATGTCTGGGGTGAACTTGGTATACGGTTCGATACTCGCATGGTTCCTAACGATTCCGGAAGTCGTTGTTTATACTATGATGACGTCTCGAGTGAGTCGGACTGGAGGAGATTACGTGTGGGTTTCGAGAGTCTATGGCGGAGCATTCGGTGGACCCCTCTCGTTCATGGGATACACAATCGAGACTATGGCCTACATGGCACTCATCGCCTTAGCCGCGGTAACGGCAATCGGATCCGTTGGGGTGTCGCTTGGTTACTCTAACATGCTCCAGTTCGCGCTGCCCGGAAACCTTCCCGGCGCCAACTTGGCTGGCCAATTCGCTATAGCAGCCATCATTTTCGTCGTACTTATCGCTGCTAACATGCTCAAACCAAAACTGGGCTTCAAGATCGTTGCAATCGCAGTGCTGATTGCAATAGTTGCAACGTTTGTTGGAATCTTCTCTCTCCTGGCCGCCGGGACCAACGGCGTACAAGGGTACATGAGTTTCCTTAACTCGATCGGAGACAACACAACGTATACTGCAGTCGCAAACTCTTACACCGGCCCAACGTTCGACTTTGGTGCAACTATCTTTATGCTGCCCTTCTTTGCCATCTTCGTTTATCCATGGCTAAATGCCGGCCCTGCAGTGGCCTCCGAAATCAAAGGTAAGTCCGCACTCAAGTATAACGTGGCAATCTCATCCGTCGTAAGCCTCATAATCGTAACATCGGCATTCGCGGCCATGTACTACGCCGGGGGTTTCAACTTCATCAATGGCGCATTATCCAACCCGGGCCTCGTATACGACTGGTCCTTCAACTTCTGGACCCTGGCGATGGGAGTTTCCAGCACACCTGTAGCTTGGTTCATTGGATTAGGGTGGATATTATGGAACGTCGCTGTCATTGCCTATGCGATCATCGTCCTATCTCGCTATCTCTTCGCCCAATCATTCGACCGCTTCTTGCCGGAAAAAATCTCCTACGTCAGCAAATATGGCTCACCCACGGTAGCGTTTACGATTAACCTAGTCTGCACCTTGGTGCTAATTGCGCTCGCGTCATTCTTCTATGGAACCCTAGTGTCCCTATACGGAGCCGTCATTGCCTCAATGATTTACTTCTTCTTCATCGGAATAGCGGCCGTACGCTACGCAATCAAGAACGAGAAAGGAACCTCAAAGGGCATCTTGGCTACGGCTGGCCTCCTAATGACGATCGTCTTCGCGTATATAACATACCAATTCATCGCATACTATACAATCTGGGGAGGAACATTGCTTGGGACAGGATGGGCTGTTGGCAGCTTCATTGTTGGAGTTGCAATTTACTTCATCTCGAAATCGTACTACGGCAAACGCGGAATCGATATAACTCTGGCGTACAAAGAACTACCACCCCTATAACAATCGAGCGAATACAAACTCGAAGCCCGAACACAGCCTACCGAGCTCTACTCAGAGCTCAGCCTAAACATTTGGATAGTGACTCAAGTAGACTCGCGTCGTTGGCATGTCTACACAGCTGCTGTCGCTTAGACTCCACCCACGGCGACTACCCGGAAGTGAGTTGGAAGCTGAGAATCTTCTTGTCGGCTATATTGACGATGGCTCCTCGTAGCATTCCTTCGGGGTAATCACTACCCGGATTCACTACAAGTGTCTTTCCAATTCTTGTTGTTCCTCTAGATTCGTGCACGTGACCGCAAAGGTGCAGAAGGGGTTGGTGTTTTTCGATCTCCTTGCGGATGGAAGTACTACCGGCTCCGAACATGACTGCCTGTCCTTTATCGAAGACAGGCTTCGGAGGATAAACCGAAGCATCCAACTTTGGCACAGTATCCAGGCCACAATCAATTGGTGGAACGTGAATGTTGAAGACACAGTTCTGAACGTCGCTGACAGATGCAAGCATGTTCTCTGTGGCAGCGAGTAATTCCTCTTCCGTGTGATCTCGAGGACATTTCCAAGGCGTGGGGTTGCTCCACCCTAGGTTCACCATCTCGTGAAGCCCGTCGATCTTGAGCACCTTATTGTCAGCATTCTTGACGTGAGGCGTATCCTTGATGTCGTCGATAATCTCCTGATAATCATCGTTCCCACCTGTTAGATAACAGGTAACACCAAGGTTGCCCAAGAAAGATTCAGCGCGATCAACCCATTTTATCAGCGAATCTTTCATAACACTCATGAAAAGCTTGTCAACTTTTTCTTTCGAGGCATTGAGCTCATCCATTTCAGTTTTCCCGCAATGATACGGGTAGTAGCCACTATTTGTGATTTCAAGCTCCAAAGCTTTGACCTCATCAGGTCCATGCAAGGTTTTGACTCCAACGTAATCCGCCTTGAAAGTGCCGTCACCCATGTCCACTATGGGAACAAGCATCTTTCCGGTCAAGTCGCCCCCCAGAACCAACACGTCCACCTTGTAGAACTTCGCTGCACTTAGCAACTTATCATAGCAACGCGTCGAACCGTGAAGATCGGTTGCAAAGAATATTTTCGTGAATTTCTTTTCTGGCATACCTCTCAAACTTTCGTAATTTATCCGTGGTAATAGGAGTTATCCTTCCCAAGACACTGAGTGCAGAGTTATTCAATTCATAGAAAATGTTCACCTGGGCGATGAACAAAAGTCGGAAGAGGCACGGAAGACTACCTGAGACACCAGTAATCCTATTTGTAATACCGAAGACTCTACTGCATGTTTAGTCCCAAAAAAAGTAACTAGATTGCACTCAAACCATGATGACTAAACGAAATCACAATTCGAGAGATTTGAAGAGTTGTTCGAATTCGATGGTCGAAGACCACTGCACGAAATGACACGGACACTCGTAGATACTGCGATGGGACGAAGCAAGGCAGATTTGGTGGTTCAAAACGCATCGATTGTAAACGTAAACTCCGGCGAAATACTAGAGAATGTGAACATAGCCACTAAAGAAGACAGAATCGCACTGATTGGAAACGTCAAGCACACGATTGGTCCAAACACCGAAGTGGTTGACGTGAAAGGAAAATACGTAAGCCCAGGATTCATCGACGGACACTGCCACGTCGAGAGTGCACTCGTCACCGGAACTGGATATGCGAAAGCGGTCCTACCACATGGAACAACCACCGTATTTATCGACCCTCACGAAATCACTAACGTCCTCGGATTGGAGGGCGTAAGGTTCTTCCTTGACGAAGCACGCGCCCTTCCTCTCAAAATGCTGGTCACATTTCCTTCCTGCGTCCCCGCGGCACCCGGCTTCGAAACTAGTGGTGCTTCGATTGGGCCAAGTGAGGTTGCTGAGGCAATGAGCTGGAAGGGGATCGTAGCGCTAGGTGAAGTGATGAACTATCCCGGCGTACTCGCCTCCGACGCTAATGTACACGGCGAGATTGCTGCCACCCTCAGGCATGGAAGGGTTGTTGAAGGACATGCAGTCGACTTATTGGATCGAGACTTGGCTGCATACGCCGCTGCTGGAATCACATCATGCCACGAATCGACAAAGGCAATTCAAGCCATGCAGAAAATCAGAGATGGAATGTATGCAATGTTGAGGGAAGCATCTGGTGCACGAAATGTTGCCGAAACAATACGAGCGATTACCATTGAGAAACTTAACCCGCGTCATGTCTGTCTGGTCACCGATGACCGTGAGCCTGGCGACCTCCTACGCGAAGGGCACATTGACCATGCCATCCGTAGAGCTATCCAGGAAGGCGTGGACCCAATCGTAGCAATACAAATGGCAACCCTGAATACCGCGGAACATTTTGAATGTGCAAGAGAGATCGGCAGTATAGCCCCTGCCCGGTTCGCCGATATGGTTATCCTGAATAAACTTGAAACAATCGATATAGATTCAGTCATTGCAAACGGAAGATTCGTTAGCCATCACGGCAGACTTACAAACGAAATAGCGTACCCCAAGTTCCCTGAACGGGCAAGGAATTCCGTCCACCTCAAACACTCCCCGGCCAGTGACGATTTGATCATCAAGACGAAAACGAGAGACGGCTCGGTCAGAGCACGAGTCATCGGAGTTCTGCCTACCGAGATCTCCACACGGAATCTCGAACTTGAGGTCCCTGTGAAAAATGGACAGGCA
Source organism: Candidatus Acidiferrales bacterium (assembly GCA_035517955.1). Lineage (GTDB taxonomy): Archaea > Thermoproteota > Bathyarchaeia > 40CM-2-53-6 > 40CM-2-53-6 > FEN-987. The sequence goes on from DATIYC010000066.1 coordinate 51,948, forward strand.
TTAGCTAATGCTAATGAAGATATTGCAAAAATAGCAGTCTTTGAGCGCCACTCAGCTACCGGTAACGTTGCTGCCGGTTTCATAAAAGGACTCGGACTCAAGCGTGGAGCTGTGGCTTCGACCGTTGGACATGACAGCCACAACCTTGTCGCAGCAGGCATGGAAGACAAAGACATTACCGCTGCTGCCAACGCACTCGCGCGTATTGGAGGAGGCATGGTAGTTGTGAAAGATCAGAGAACTATCGCAATTGTTCCTCTACCCATTGCCGGACTAATGTCGGACAAGCCCGTTGAAACAGTCTCAGCAGAGATCGACCAATTGAAGAAGGCATGGTCAGACCTGGGCTCAACTCTTCCCTCACCGTACATGACTCTTGCCTTCACAACGCTCTCCGTGATCCCTGAACTCAGAATCACCGACAAAGGAGTGCTGGATACGGTTCAATTCAAGTTCGTGAATCCAATCATAGAGTAATCGAAGCCGATCAAGCAACCGCTAGCTAGAGGCATTGAAAGCGTTGATCATGGCGTGCACATCGTCAGCCAAAGGGTAGAGCACTGGACACGTGCAACCAGTGGCAGTGTATTCGCCAATTTTCTTAAGACAATCTTCGGCTGTTCCACTCGCCGAGATTAGGCGCACCAGTTTGTCGTCAACGAGTGCTTTTGCCTTCTCTAGACCACCAGGTTTTGCAGGCCACCCTCCAAGCGCTGTTTTGACCTCCTCGATTAAGGACTCCTTCACTCCGCTCGCTTTCGCGATGTGAGGCTGTTGCCCTAGGTACTGAGCGATTAGTGGACGAGCGCTGTCAAGTGCCTTGTCCGCATCGTCATCGAGTGAGCATACAACCAGCTGTGGTCTGTCGATGTCCTCCAACTTTCGACCTTCTTCCTTGGCGCCCTCTTTGAGGTATTCCAGTGCTTTTCGGTTATAGTCTGGAGAGACCAAGTAGTTCAGGAGGAGCCCGTCGGCCAACTCACCCGTCATCCTAATCATGTCCCAGCCTGTTGCGCCAATGTAGATTGGGATGTGGCGTGGGGTTGAGGGATCACCATAAACCACATCAAGCCTGATGTCCCTCACGTTCACAAACTCACCCTCGTATGTCACGTTCTCCATTCGGAATAATCGTTGAAGAACGGTCACGTATTCACGCATAGCCTTGAGAGGTTTCTTTCGATCGATCCCAACCTTCCAAGCAAGTGGATCCCACCAGGCACCTATGCCAAGCAATGCTCGACCTTCGGATAGCTCATCTAGCGTTAGAAAAGATGCCGCCGTTAACCCGACATTGCGGGTCCAATTGTTTATGACTCCTGTGCCAAGTTTGATCTTCTTCGTTACTGCCGAGATTGCAGCTAGGGGTATGAGTGCGTCACGCGCAAGGCGCGATTCTGCGTGCCAAATAGCTTCGAATCCCTTTTGTTCAGCGTACTGGCAAAGCTCCATCTCTTCCTTTACCCGATGCTTATCCTGAAGGTAGAGGGCGACACGTTTCATGGGAGCATTGTGGGAAGGCTTAGACAATAGTATTGCGCAGACAAGTAATCATTGAGTTCAATCAACGAGAAGCAACGCAACCTGAAGAATGCGGTTCGTGAGAGTACCTGGTGAATGGTTAAGAGTGACGCGTTTAAGCTCCCGTAAAGCTTACCAAACTTTGCTTGTAGGAGTAGTTGCGGTGCGAGTAGAGCAGACTATTAGTTTCAAGCTTAACGGACAGCCCGTATCCGTGAGTTGCCCCCCTGCGTATACTCTACTCGAGGTTCTGCGAGACCAACTCCATGTCACAGGCCCTAAGGAGGATTGCGCGAAGGGAGAGTGCGGCGCGTGCACCGTGATTATGAATGGCGTTCCAGTATGTTCATGCCTCGTTCTTATTTCGCAGGCGGACGGATCTGAGGTCGTCACTTCCGAGGGGCTAGTTAAAGATGGTAAATTGAACCCAGTTCAGGAAGCGTTTCTTGAGGAGGGGGCCGTGCAGTGCGGGCACTGTATCCCCGGCATGATAGTCTCCGCTACAGCGCTTCTCATGCGAAACTCTAACCCATCAACAGACGAAATCAGAACAGCGCTTTCAGGGAATCTTTGCAGATGTACGGGTTACACGAAGATAATCGCCGCGGTTCAGAGAGCCGCGAACAATTGGAGTCACCAGAAGCCATGATGCGATACGAAATAGAAGTGATAACGCCGAGGATTCTAGCCGAGGCGTTGAACATATTGGCCAAGAATGAACCTGGAACCAGGATTGTAGCCGGCGGCTCAGACGTTATTGTCCAATTGAGGGACGGGGTATTGCGGGCGAAAAAGCTTCTAAACATTCTACCATTGAAGGAATTGAGGTTTATCAGAAGCGATCGTGATACCGTTCACATTGGTTCACTTGCAACGTATAGTGACATCGTGCATTCTCCGATAACTCAAGATCATGCTTGGCCCTTGGTTGAGGCGGCTAAACAAATAGGAGCAGTCCAACTCCAGAACACAGCCACGCTGGGAGGTAATTTGGGAAACGCCTCACCCGCAGGCGACAGCATACCCTCGCTGTATGCACTTGATGCAACTGTCTCGACACGAAGCCGAGATGGCACACGCAAAATTCCTATCGAGCAGTTTTTTCAAAGCTATCGAAAAATAGACCTCAAACCTGACGAATTGATCGAGGAAGTTTACTTCAAGGGATTAGGGAACAGGGACCGAGGTTGTTACGTCAAGCTGGGCTTGCGAGATGCTAATGCAATCTCCATCGTAGACGTTGCTGTTGTATTACGGGATGAAAGAGAGGATAAATCGTTCAAAGAAGCCAGAGTTGCTTTGGGAGCAGTGGCACCAACAATCCGACGTTCCCGAAGATGCGAAGAAACACTTGAATCGATTCCGCTGACTCCTGACCTCTTAAAGAAAGCAGCAAACTTGGTCGCTGACGATGTCTCTCCGATAGACGATATTCGAGGATCAGCCGAATACAGGAAAGAAGTTGTAGTCTCAATCACCTACGAAGCCCTTTATCGAGCCGTTTACGCGGAGGAGGAACATCGTGGATAGATTCGTCCACGTCAGAGTGAAGGTTTTCGGCGCACCATCTTTCGCGCTTGAAGGCAAGGAGCTTACTGTAGAGTTGAAGGAAAACGCTACTACTGATGACCTGTTAAGAACAATTCAAGTCAAAGACCCGAGCTACCTCTACGTTGTGCGTGAAGGAATCCGACTAAACGGATCCTCCAAGCTCAATGACGGCGACGAGATACTTGTAGTTCCGCCGATCGCGGGAGGTTAATTGGTACGACAGAAACACTGACAACAAAAGAATTCTCACTGAAATGGGTCGGTAAACCGATTCGACGAAAAGACGGGGAAGGCAAAGTCACCGGCCAAACGAAATTCTTCTCAGATATGAAACTGCCAAACATGCTCTACGCCAAGGTTAAACGCAGCAAATACCCGCATGCCCTGATTAAGAGCATCGATACGAAGCGAGCAGAGACTGCTCCAGGCGTAGTTGCAGTGCTTACATACAAGGATGTTCCGGCAACCAACGGATTTGGAATTCTCATCCCTGACCAGCCGGTACTCTGCTGGGAAAAAGTGAGGTACATGGGAGACGCGGTGGCAGTAGTTGCCGCCGAAACCCCAGAGGCGGCCGAAGAAGCTACCAACCTGGTAGAGGTCGAGTACTCACCACTTCCTGTAATATCGGAACCGCTTGAAGCCATGAAGCACGACGCTCCTAAAGTCCATGAAAAGGGCAACATTCTACGACACTCTCGAGTAACTGTAGGGAATGTGGATGAGGCATTCCGAAACGCTGCCTTCGTGGTTGAGAACACGTACAGAACGGGCCGGCAGATGCACATGTATCTTGAAACCGAGGCGGGAGTTGGAATGCTTGACGAGAACGGAAAACTTGTTCTCTACTCGGGTGGCCAGTCACCCTACAGGGACCAGATGCAAATTTCACGGGCACTGGGCATCAAAGCTGAGGATATTCGGGTTATCTCCACACCAGTAGGAGGTGCATTTGGAGGAAAGGAGGAGAATACCGTCCAAATTCACCTCGCCCTCCTAGTAACGAAAACAAAACGTCCTGTAAAAATGGTTTGGAGTAGGGAGGAATCTGGCTCCGCTGGAATGAAGCGCCACCCAATGGTCGTAACTATGAAAACTGCCGCGGACCAAGAAGGACGGCTGGTGGCGAACCAAGTTCGAATTCTTGCCGACACTGGGGCATATGCATCCCTCGGTCCTACAGTTCTGGACGTTGCGATTGAGAATTCATGTGGACCGTACCGTATTCCCAACGTAGACATCGACGCCTACTCGGTGTATACAAACAACGGGGTTGCAGGTGCTTTCCGCGGCTTCGGCTCCCCTCAAGTAAATTTCGCTTTAGAGTCGAACATAGACATTCTAGCGGAAAAACTACACATAGATAGATTGGAAATACGGAAGAAGAACGTGGTTCGTAAGGGAGACACTGGACCCCTCGGCCAGAAATTACAAGATAGCGTAGGCATTTATGAAACACTTCAGAAAGCCGAGAGTTCGGACCTCTGGAATAATCGAGAAAAATACAAGGCACAAACCTCGGCACCATGGTGTAAACGCGGAATCGCCGTCTCGACCGCGGTCAAAGGATTCGGTTTTGGAGCTCTCCCAGACTTCGCTGCAGCCTCGATCCAGATTACCCCAACGGGAAAATTCGTGGTTGGCGTCAGCTGCCCAGAAATTGGCCAAGGCGCAATAACGGCATACGCGCAAATTGCCGCGGAAGCACTACATTGCGACATTGCAGACGTTTACATCGCCTCAGCCGATTCTGGCCTCGCACCTGACTCAGGCACCTCGTCTGCATCAATGGGATTAGTGAGAGGGGGCAACGCCATACTAACAACCGCTCCTAAAATGAATGAGCTATTGCTCGAAACAGCAAGCAAGATAATAGCAGAACAGAAGGCCGATCTCGAATTCCAGGAATCACAAATCATTAGCAAAAGAAACCCAAAGAAGACTGTAAACTACATTGACATAGCGCAGTATCTTTACAACTCAAGTTCAGAGACCAGAATCGTTGCTGGGTACAACGTTCCTCGAGCCGACAAACCGGTGGAGGGAAGCATCGAAATTCCCCACTTGGCCTACATGTACGGCACGGCCATCGCCCTAGTGGAAGTCGATACTTTGACGGGATCAACGAAAGTGCTCAAGTTCTTTCTCTCGACAGACTCAGGCAAGATGATCAACCCTCAATCATACACAGGCCAATGCGAGGGTGCTATAGTTCAGGGACTGGGATTCGCCTTAACTGAAGAAACACAAATCAATGAGGGCATAACCAAAACAAACAACTTCACAACATACATCATTCCAACAATCTGCGATGTCCCGGAGATTCAAATTGACCCTGTAGAAACGTACGAGAAAGTCGGTCCGTTCGGCGCCAAAGGATTAGGAGAAATAGGAATAATCCCCGTCGGATCTGCCGTAGCCAACGCAATATACGACGCCACCGGAGAAAGGGTCTTCACCCTACCTGCCACACCAGAGCGAGTATACAAGGCTATGAATGAGAGGAGAAACAGTGCCACCAAAAGTAACCGTTAGACTGTTTCATGAATTAAGAGAAAGCCTTGGCCAAAGCCAACTGGAAGTCGAGGCTGACACACTTGGAGACGTCGTAGCTTCCCTTATTTCGAAAAAAGATTCAGTAAGAGACTTAATCTTTGATTCCCGTGGTAAAATTCGGACGTATACGACGGTTTACATCAATAACGCAGCTCAAACTCCCCCTGAATTCTCGAGGAAACTAAATGACGGAGACATAATCCTACTTGTTCCTACTGCCGCGGGCGGATGAAAAATAGTTGCGACGATTTGACATGTACGTCCCAATGAATCAGATGGACCTTCTCCATTACATCAACGAACACCAGACCGGCGTACAACTAATAGCGAACGGAAGCGACCTCATCAACCGGATCCAGCGTCGGCAAGTGAATCCGAAAGTGCTTGTCGACCTGACTGGGCTTACGGAATTGAGTTATGTCGAGAAGGAAAATGGTACCTTCAAAATAGGAGCAATGACAACAATAGCTGAACTTATAGCATCACCACTCTTTGACTCAAAATACGAAGCCATAAGAGAAGTGGCAAGAAAGTTTGGTGGCCCATCCATTGTCAATGTTGCAACGGTTGGAGGAAACGTGTGCTCTGCGTCTTCCTCAGAAGATCTGTTACCGTTGCTGTTAGTGCTTGACGCACAGGTTCGAACCCGGAGCGTAAAGGGAGACCGCGTAGTGCGGCTAGAGGATTTTCTCAAAGGAAAACGCATGGTTGACTTAAGCCCTAACGAAATAATGGTAGAGGCAACGTTCTCAGATATTGATCAGAATGCTAGGTGCGCCTTTGAGAAGGTCGGCATGAGAAACTCTCTCATAACGGCTTTCGTCAACTGCGCGATTTATTTGAAACTTGCAACGAAAACAAATCGAATCGAGGACATTCGAATAGCATTCAACCGAGTCAACGGTAAGATCCCGGCCCGCGCTAAGAATACGGAAGAAAAGATGCGAGATAAGCCACTTGATCATAAGCGCCTGACAATGTCGATCGACGCGTTAAGAAACGAACTTCGGCTCACGTCGGACTTTAGAGCCTCACAAGAATACAGGATGGAGGTTGCATGTGCACTATTCAAGAGAACGCTTACCAGGTGCGTAGATGGGTTGACTGGAGAGAAG
>DATIYC010000067.1:0-3580 GCA_035517955.1 Candidatus Acidiferrales bacterium
TTCTTCCCGCAAGGTCCTTGAATTCTTCAGACGTAACGCTTGTCTTCTCAAAGCAGCCTTAATCGCGTGCCCACTCTCAAGGTCTAATTCTTTTTGAATCATTCTTGCGAGTTGGCTCATGTTTACAATATTGTTCTCGAGCGCCTCGGAAACGTATGGCCTGTTCTTTACGAAGTCTCTGGTCTTCGCTGCAACAGTCATGCGCATAGTATCAAATGAGACAAATATGCTTCTTTCTGTCACAGGCATGCCGCAACCCATAACAATTCTCCGCCGAGAATTTACTCGCGGTGTTTCTGTTATGTCAGTTAGATTGTCTTCGGGCAAGGAGATACCAATTGAGATGCACAAGACTCGCATGGTGCAGAAGATCAATTTGGTAACGGTGGACGAACGATTAAGGTCCATCGCCGAAGCGGGCTACAACACCTTCCTCCTCAAAAACAAGGACATCTTCCTTGACATGCTCACCGACAGCGGTGTTAACGCGATGAGCGATAATCAATTCGCTGGAATGATACGAGCCGACGACTCATATGCTGGAAGCATGACGTTTTATGATTTCGCGGACGCTGTTAAGGAAGTACTGGGATACAATCATGTGATGAATACTCATCAAGGCAGAGCCGCGGAACATCTCTTAGCCAAGGTCTTCGTCAAGGCTGGTGACGTTGTCCCAACGAATTACCACTTCACAACCACGAAGGGCCACATTGAGCTGCTGGGTGGAACGGTGCTGGAAATTTACTACGATGACGCCCTTCAAACCGAGAGCAAGAATCCCTTCAAAGGAAACATGGACCCCCAGAAACTCCAGAAAGTAATCGCGAAGCACGGAAGAGAAAAAGTTGCTTTCGTGCGAATGGAAGCCACAACAAACCTGATCGGCGGACAACCCTTCTCCATGGCAAACCTGAAGGAGGTAAGGGGGATTTGCAACGAACACAAACTAATGCTAGTTATTGATGGAAGCCTCATCTGCGAAAACGCTTACCTCATCATGCAACGAGAAAAAGAATACCAGAACAGAACAGTTGCGGAAATAGTTCGAGAGATCTGCAGCATACCCGACTTGTATTACATGAGCGGAAGGAAGAACACTTCTGTAAGAGGCGGCTTCATAGCGACAAACAACAAAGAACTATTCGACAAGATCCGGCCTTGGCTGCCAGTTTACGAGGGGTTCTACACTTACGGGGGCATGTCCATGCGGGAGATTGGGGCGATGGCTGTTGGAGTTAGGGAGATGGTGGACCCTACTGTTGCGGGTTGCTCAGTAGAACAGGTCAAGTACTTCGTCAATAGACTCGTTGAAACCAAAATCCCCGTAGTCACTCCGCCAGGAGGCTTAGCCTGCCATTTAGACGCCATGAAATTCCTCCCCCACATACCCCAACACCAGTACCCAGCCGGAGCCCTCTCCGCAGCCCTCTACATCGTCTCCGGAATCAGAACAATGGAGAGAGGAACAGTCTCAATGGACAGGGATAAGGCAGGGAAGGAAGTGATGGCAGATGTTGAACTAACAAGAATCGCAGTTCCAAGGCGAGTCTACACAATGTCGCATATGGAATTCGCCATTGACCGGATTAACTGGCTTTACAAGCACCGAGACCTCGTCAAAGGATTAAAGTTCGTAGATGAACCCCCAGTGCTAAGGTTCTTCGGCGGAAGACTGGAACCGATCGGAGATTGGGGACAAAACCTAGCCCAAACCTTCAAGGCGGAATTGGGAAACAACTGATTCGACCCCTACACAGTAGAAGAACTGTACTGCACGACGCACAACTCGTATGAGCTACGTACTACCCTAGCCAATGATACCATCTACAATCCGCTGCCCTAGAACTACCACTCAGGGCAGAATACGCATCGAGTATCAATAGGATTGCAAGGAACTTGGGCAAGGGAAGGATGATCTGAGAAATGGTTCAGCGGTGAAGCTACCCTACCTCAAGGTGAATAGTTCAAATCAATTCACGGAATTAGACCATTCAGATGGTAGGGCTTCGGGGTAGAGATGCTTGCTCAAATGATGAGTGTTGCAGATGGCCAGCGTGTCAGCCTGATATTGGCTATTGGAATTCGATGTGAATGTGCTCTGAGGGCGGTGTAGGGGGACGGAGGTTTTGGAAATACTTAGGCTATTCATAGCATATACTTGGTCCTGAAATATCAATCCACTACTCAGCGCCAAGGATGCCGATATGGCCGCGCTAATACCAATGATTCTTTTTGCGATTGGCGTGGCTCTGCTGATCGTTCCAGGCCTTGGGTTGATACTTCACTTGTTCCGAAGCAGCTAGTGGCTGGAGAGAATTTGGCGAATGTGGGCTTGAATCTTGCAGTATTGCAGTGCTATTATGAAATTTGAATTTGGTTGCCGCTGGTGTCCGGTTTTCCGGCGCGGGGCGCCTTTGGATAATTAAGTGTTGAGGGTTCATTTGGGTCGGGTTTGGTGCTTAGCGCGAGGGCCCGCTTGGTTTAAGCGCGCACGGCTCGAAAACGCGGAACCACCCTGAAAGCCGTCCCTGGAGGCTTCTTGAAGCTAAGCCAATCCCAAGCCGCCACCACCATACCCATACCCGCTACCTGGAAAAGGTTAGGACAATAAATTGGAAAAGACTTTATGGGTTGGGAAGATTAGATGTGGGACGATTGGTGGGAAATGTTTAGTGACTATTACCACTGTCGTGGATGAGAAGGGCAGAATTGTGGTTCCAAAACTGATACGTAAAGAACTCAGGATTACTGAAGGGTCACGCGTTACCGTTCAAGTTGAAGAAGAGAAACTGGTTGTTTCAAAGGCCGTCGAGCCCAAGGAGTTCATTCATGAAATGGAAGGTTTCGTTCAGATGGATTCTCTGGTACCGTTGGTTGACCCAATCTCCATGAAACGTATCTGGGAGAAAACTTGACTATCTATGTGGACTCGAACTATTGGATCTACTGGATGGACAAGAGGCATCTGGAGCATAGTTACGTAACACGAACAATGAGAGCCGCTATTAGAGAGGGCATCCTCCTCAACTAAACCAGCCTCCTGGAAGTTGCCCACTACTTCCGAAACCTAGGAGAAGCAGAACTCGTAGCCAGGATGGATAAGTTACGCAACCTAACAACCCTCACCCTTACGGACCTAGATGCTGCCACAGCTGAAGAGGCGCTCAAAATCTTAGCGAAGGATTCAGACAAAGGAATAGGTGGGCGCGACGCTGTGATACTGGCGACGATGCACCTGAAAGGTGTCAAACGCATCTTGACTCACGACAAAGCCTTCAAGAGACTGGATGGAATACGAGTCGTAGATCCTATTCCCCCAAACATACCCAAGCCTGCAAGAATGCTCCCGGGCCGAAAGACTGCGACCAACCTCGTGGGAGAAGCAAATGAGCGATCCTGAACATGAAGCAATCGAATCGCGATAGGAGACGAGATTCATTCGTTAAGCATTATACCGGCTAACCTTTGTTAGATGCCGCGAGACCGATTGTGAAATTACTTTAGAATGGATTATGGCAAGATGAGCGCGAACGATGCGGGTTGGCGGCGCCACCTAGCCAGATTGCTTCAAAGCTCA
>DATIYC010000068.1:0-14551 GCA_035517955.1 Candidatus Acidiferrales bacterium
ACTTAGCACGGCGTAGGGTGAGTCGACAACGCGAATGTGCAAAGCACAAATCGCGTGTCCTCGCCCACCGCTATTATAACCTCAAAAAACATCTACCAACTAACACCCGAAACCGCCCAGGAGAAACCCTTGGGCTCTCAACCCACCCAGCCGAGAAGTGTAGTAACTACACCCCCACAGCCACCCGCTAGAAACCTTGCATAATTTCTCATATTTACTCAGGCCGAAAACTGGGTTTTCGCATAATTTCGCATAATTCCCCACCTAACCCCCCAGGAAAGCCTTGGCTGGTGGCTCCGGAGGGATCCGAGCCTAAGTAGGCTGCTTCAGTTTATGTGGAGTCCTCTATTTCTTCTGCTTCGTCCCGTCCGCCCGTTCCGCTGCATGCCTCGCAAACTAATTTGCCACCACCGAAGCATTCATTGCACTCAGTGGAAACTACGCCATTTCCATTACAAAGATCGCATTCAACCGCAAGGCAATTCAATCTTAGCAAGCGTAGAATTATTGACCTCAAATGGAATCCCCCTACACCAAAGCAGGAAGAATTGAGCACTTCTACTCGAAAGCAAGTGTAGCAGTTGTCGAGGTAATGGCACCACTGAAACAAGGAGACAAGATCACTATACGAGGCAGCACCACAAACGTCGAACAAACAGTAGACTCAATGGAAATCGACCACAAACAAGTCCCTACCGCGCAACCGGGCCAACGCGTCGGAATGAAAGTCGCTGGCCGCGTACGAGAGAACGATATCGTATACAAAGTGGCACAACCTTAGAATAGCTCATCACTAACTACGCGGCTCACAGACGTGAGTAACATGGCAGACGTCGTCATCGAGGGCACAGTACTAGTCGTCACGCCAATACAATCCGGCCAAGGAAGACCAATGGTTCAAATGACATTAGGCGACCCAATCAAGGGACCCGTCACAATGCCCCTCGACATGGACCGAGAAATGGCTGGCGTCACCATCGCAGTTCAAAGAGTACTAACCCAGTTACCAGGAGTAGGCCAACAACTCGGGACCCCACGGTTAATCGTCACCCTAACCGAAGAAGAATACCAAGAACTTGGACGCCCCCGTTACCCGGATCACTTATCGATAACCTTGAGAGTGCTCAGTTAGACACGATCGATAACATCTGCGGCGGTTTAGTCCCAGAACAGCCTCGTTCTAGCATATTCCCGTTCCGCCTTTAGGATATCCAAGTACAGATCCTCCTGCGACCGATGAACTCGTCGGAGTATGCGCGTTGCCGTCGCAGGCCCTACTCCCCTTCCGCTGAGAACGATTATTGCTTCTTTTCCTTTTGTTTGGACAAGGCTAGCGCTATGATAGCCCTGCTTCCAATCATGTTCCTCCTCAGGAGTTAGTTTGAGGTTTCTTTTCTTCTTCTTGACCGCAGAGAGGAGAAGATCATTACCGAGGTAGGTAGCTGCAATTAGCGTTGAGCCACACTTTGGGCATTGAATCTTTTGGCCGAGCTGATCAACCACCCTCACCGCGTCCCAATCACCATTGAACATACACACCAAGCGGACAGTTTCCGAGTTTAGCCGCTCTCTGACGACGTCGGTAAGGGGTTTTGATGGAACGGCTGGCCTGAGTAAGTCGTGGGGAATTATTTTGTCGATAATTGGTGCCGCGTACGGAGAACAAGTATCCGCCTTCCCCGTCACAATATCAACAGTGATCAACCCTTCATGCATTTTTGCAACAATTTCCTTCGTCGTTGCAAGATCAAATTTCTCCAAAAGAACTTCCCTTTGCGCCTCAACGTTTACTGGGGACCCTTTCATCGCCCGAACTAGCATTCGAGCACGGTTTGTTTTGTAGTCTGCCTTCCTCTCAATTATTCCGAATCGCCTCGCCACATGCCAATGCCTCCAAGCGAATAGATCGGAGTTCTGCAAAGACTCCACGAGTATTTTCTCCACGTCGTCCGGTGTGAATTTTGAAAGTTCTAAGGCGACGGTTTCGGGCTCGATCTTGAAGGGGCAGATGAGAGCTATCCTGTATGGGTCGGTTTGGGTTGCGACATTGACGCCGTACTTGGCGCCTAGCATTGAGGCAAGTATCATCGCGAACGTATCGTTAACTGTGCTTCCAAAACAGGCGTGTATGATGATGCAGTTCTCAAACTTCTCTATAACAATATGAGTGTTCGATGGGGGTGGTGAATACTTCGTCTGGGCTGTGACGGTCTCGATGATTTTCGTAAGCGCTTCATCGTTCAAGTTGTGCTGTTGCTTGAGTGCATTCAACTCTGCAGGTTGAAGGTTGGAGCTGAGATAAGCTCGGAGTCGGCCAACCTCTTGAGCTGTATCGAAGCTGACGGGTATGATTTCTCCCTCCCAACTAGGAATCGCGTCAAGGGTTGGAGCGGTCGGTTCAACTTCAACCGTAAGCTTCTCTTCATTCACGTTAATGATCTTCCACGTCTGTCCGTGAATGATGAATATGGTACCGCCTTTGCATTTCCTCGCCACAAATCCTTGATCGAGTGTGCCTATTCTTCGTTTTCTGAGAAAATCGAAGACATCGAATCGTTTCACGTCTGGAATGACCGAGAGGTTCTCGTAGTAATAGTGAAAAGCTCTGGGAAAACGGGGCGAAATGACGTCGTCAATAAGCCTCACGATACCTATTGAACTCAGGAACTTCACAAATTCATGCAACTCTTCACCTGTGAGATCGCGAAACGGGTAGGATCCTTGAACGATTCGGTAGACGTCTTCCAGTTTCGCTCTCCTGAGGTCGAGGGCTATTCCTGCGATCTGGTGGCCCAGAACGTCCAGCGCCTTGTCGTGGATTATGGTTTTCTCAATTCTGGAGGCTTTGGCGTTATTGGCGAGTACGGCTGCTTCTAGTAAATCGTCTGCCCAGGCGCCTATGACGACTCCCCGCGCGAGTCCCCTCAGTGTGTGGCCACTTCTGCCAACTCTCTGTATAAGTCGGGTGGACATTCGCGGGGACATGTATTGAACAATGAATTCAACTCTTCCAATGTCCATTCCGAGCTCTAAAGAGGATGTACAGATTACGCCTTTGAGCGAGCCGTCGTGAAACGCTTTTTCGACTTCCTCGCGTATTTCTCGTGACAAAGAGCCGTGGTGTACGCGGACAGGAAGCGAGGACCTGAGGGCGTGTAGTTGTGAGCCCACTGCTTCAGCTTGCTCGCGCGTGTTTGTAAAGACTAGGGTTGATTTCTTCTCGGCGATGAGGTCACCGATCCTTTTCGCCCGGGCAATCGTAGTTTGCGGTAATCCGAATTTTTCCGCGTCCTTAGCATCCTCAGCTGTAGGTTGGACGTACTCAAGGTGTATCTCTACTTTTCTGAGTTCTTCGGATTTAGCAACGGTGACTGCCCGTTCTGTTCCGGCAAGGAATTTTCCCACCTTGTCTTCCTCACCAACCGTTGCTGATAGGCCGATTCGCTGAAACGCTCTCCCCGTTAAGTATCCTAAGCGTTCAAGGGCTATGGAAAGTTGAACGCCTCGCTCATCGGTCGCGAGTTCGTGAACCTCGTCTATTACGACCCAACGTACGCCCTTGAGATGCTCTCGCATTCTTCGTCCAGGTAATATTGCTTGAAGCGTTTCTGGTGTCGTAACAAGCATTTCGGGAGGAGACCTGGCCTGGGCGGCGCGTGTGCTTGTTGGAGTGTCACCGTGTCTGACCTGAACCTTGATGTCCAGTTCTTTGCCGATCTCAGTCAGCCTCCGAAGAATGTCGCGGTTCAGTGCTCTAAGCGGTGTAATGTAGAGTATTGAGATTCCTTTGGTCTCGTTCGCGGACCTCTTCTCTAAGAACATGTTGAATATCGGAAGAATCGAAGCCAAGGTCTTGCCCGTCCCGGTAGGGGCAATCACTAACACATTGCACCCTTCGAGAATTGGAGGGATGGCGATTCGTTGTATATCGCTGGGTTCTTCCAGCCCAATCTTCTCTAGGTGCGCGCGGATTGGCTTGTGTAATTGCTCAAATGTATTCTCTAACAACTTGTCACTCCCCGATCAACCTGCCGACGCCAAGCCCGCTGTTCCGCGGGTCGAGAGTAAGGTGAGCGTAGCCGTGATCGTAGCTCTCTTCAGTTTACGCTGACGGTTTCTCGTAGGCGAGGTATACGAAGACTAAGATAACCGCTAGGAACGCCAAGAACGTTATTCCAATCTGGATGAGGTTCCAGAGGTCGTCGGTTGTCAAACTATTAACGCTCGCATTCCGCTAGAAAGCGTCCCCATTTAAACACTATTCCTGAGCTTTCTCTCTTGCACGCCAGCGGTCTGTGACGCTGGCATATTGGGAGTCGCTTTTGGAAGTTTTCTCGAATTTATTCAACGCTTCAGCAATGTGCTGCGCGATAATATGGTAGCATAAGCCCCGCTTCCCATCCATCACCCGGAAGTAGTAGTCATCACAATAGCAGAAGGGTATGTCCGGCATTACCTGGTACTCGCTCGTTCTACCCTGAACGACCCACACTACCCGGCCGCTCGGACTAAACTCATATCTTCTAACTTTGTTTGAATATGCCAGTTGCCATCCATTCGTGAAGCGTTCTCCGAGCGTTTTTTCTAACGCGTCTCTCATTCCCGCAGATAGTTCCCCACGGGACTTCAACTCTAAATACGCTGCCTCCATCAGTGCGTTCTCTTCGATGAAGGCGTTCTTCACAGCGACACCAGCAATTTTGTGAGATAGTAATTTGAAAAATGAAGCTGCGACTTTAAGGTGTCTGTATTTATTGACCGAGTTTTCAGGAAGTGGAACCCAACGCACCAAGAAACGTTTTTAAGTTGTCGTGTTGACGCTGTAACCATTCGCGTTAGAACGTTTTCCAGCGCGACCGTGTTGTGCTCCGGAACCCTGTTCTCGGAGGAAAACAAACTCATGTACCATCAAGAGAAGAATAGCAATCTGCCGAAGTACGTAATGACTGGAACAACCACAATGGGCCTAGTGTGTAGTGACGGAATTGTTCTGGGAACAGATACTCGTGCCACATTGGGAACTTTTGTCGCTCATAAGAGGGCGAAGAAAGTTTACGCTATTGACGATCATGTTGCAATGACGATAGCAGGCGGAGTGGCTGATGCGCAAAGCGTTGTCGAAGTATTACGAGCAAATTCAAAACTATACAAATACGAAAAAGGTCTACCCATCCCAATTAGTGCTGTAGCACGCTTGGCTGCAAATCTCCTATTCTCCTCAAGGTACTACCCGTTCATACTCCAATCCGTGATCGGAGGAATGGATGACGAAGGCGGTCATATCTTCGCACTGGACCCGCTGGGAAGTGTTACTGAAGAAAAATTCGTTTCAACTGGATCCGGATCTCCCGTTGCTTACGGTGTCCTTGAGCCAGGATACAAGGAAGGTATGAGCATGAAGGATGCGATACCTTTGGTTGTTCGCGCGGTGAACTCGGCAATGAAGCGCGACTCTGCGAGTGGAGACAGCTTCGACGTGGCCGTAATATCGAAGGACGGTTACAGAGAACTCACTGAAGATGAGAAGAAGAGGGTACTGACCGAGGCAAGTTAACGGCCCTTCATGAGAATTCTCAAGTAGTTACAATTCAAGGTGGTTTCCGTAGTGGCAAGACTAGTAGATGATACTCAGGCAAAAATCCGCGAGACCATAGTCACCCACATGCCCAAAGAGGCGGAGATTACCCGCATTGAGTTCGAAGGGCCCCGACTTGCCATTTACGTCAAAAACGTTGGGTTACTCCTGGAACAGAGTTACGTTGTAACCGAGATTGTTAACCTTCTACACAAAAGAGTTGTAATTCGCTCCGACCCATCAATTAGGATAAGGGAGAACGAAGCCGAACGACTGATCAAAGGAATCGTACCTGCAGAGGCGGAAATAACCGAAATAAACTTCGACCCCAGCCTCGGAGAAGTCGTCATCGAAGCTAAGAAACCCGGTCTGGCTATCGGAAAGGATGGGACTACTCTTCAGGAAATAATCAAGACCACAAGCTGGCGGCCTAGGGTACTCCGAGCCCCTCCTCTACCATCGAAGATCATCGCCAGCAGCCGACACATTCTTCACTCTGAAAGCGAGGAGCGAAGTCGAATATTTCGCGACGTCGGCGAAAGAATCTTCCGTCAGAAGATGATGAAAACGTCCAGCGTATTCTTCACGCCCCTTGGCGGATTTCATGAAGTCGGCCGTTCGGCCATGCTCGTCGAAACTGAGGAAAGCTGTGTCCTACTTGATTGTGGAATTAGTGCAGGTGCAGACTTGCCACTCCACGCCTACCCACGAATTGATTCAGACGATTTCGACATCGACAAACTCGACGCAGTCATAATCTCACATGCCCATCTCGATCACTGCGGCTTCGTCCCATTTCTCTACAAATACGGGTATGATGGCCCGGTCTACTGCTCTGAACCCACATCGGTGCTCATGACGTTACTCCAACTCGACTACCTAGACATCTTCGGCAAGGAAGGAGGCCACCCACCCTACGACCAAAAAGACGTACGCGAAGTCGTGATGCACACGATACCTGTGAAGTACCAAGTCGTAACGGACGTAGCCCCAGACATCAAGCTCACGCTCCACAACGCAGGCCACATAATCGGTAGCTCAATCGTCCACCTACACATTGGCGAAGGTTTGCACAACATCGTCTACAGTGGAGACTTCAAATTCGGACGCACCATGCTCTTGGAGCCGGCAACCTGTTCCTTCCCTCGTGCTGAAACTCTCATCATGGAAAGTACATACGGTGGGCCAGACGATGTCATGTCTGACAGAGAAACCGTCGAAGGCCGTCTGGCCAAAATTGTCAATGAAACCGCCGAGAGAGGCGGAAAGGTTCTCATCCCAACACTGGCCGTTGGGCGCGCGCAGGAGATAATGCTCGTCCTTAACGCATACATGAAAAACAAACAGATCAAGGAACTTCCAATTTTCCTAGAAGGAATGATCTCAGAAGCAACGGCCATTCATACGGCCTACCCTGAGTATCTTTCGAGGGATCTGCGCGAACAGATTCTGTACAAGGACATTAACCCCTTCCAATCAGATTATTTCACAAACGTCGACCATCCATCAGAGCGAGAGAAGATCGCTCAAGGCAACCCGTGCATCATCCTAGCCACTTCAGGAATGATGGAGGGAGGTCCAGCAATAGATTACTTCCGTTACATGGCCTCGGACGAGAGGAACTCTCTCATTTTCGTGAGCTACCAGGTTGAGGGCACGCTGGGTAATCGCCTGAAGAACGGAGCCCGCGAAGTTTCCATGATGGGAAGGAATGGAAGGGTCGAAGCGCTGAAAATTAATCTTCAAGTCCACAGCGTCGAAGGATTCTCAGGCCATTCGGACAGAAACCAACTATTCGCGTTCCTCAAACGCGTATCCCCCCGACCTTCCGAAGTCATACTAGGACACGGAGAAAGACGAAAGACCGACCTATTCGCCCATCAAATCTCAAGAATACTGAAACTTAGAACCGTAGCGCCTGACGTACTAGAGAAACTCAGACTAAGATAGATCAAAATCGTAGGGAAGCGATGGGGCGCTATACGTCGTCGTTAGAGGTTGCCCCGGCCGTTGCAACCTCCAAGTGAGAGTTTTCTCTTCCACGCCATACCTTTACGGTTGGGGGAGTCATCACTATTCTCTCCTCCCCTAGTCTTGCAATGTCACCCTGAATTGACTTCACGAAATCTACGAGCTCACTTATCGCCGACTTCGTCTCTTCAACGCTTCGTTTTGCGATCGGGGTAATTTTGACGATTAGGATATTTCCTTCGATTATTTCCGCTTTGATTCTTGGCACGTCGCTTGGCTCTCTAAGCGGATAGGCCTTCACGAAAATCGGATGTTGGATCGACGGGTTGACCAATGGGAACTTTTCATCGCCATCGTAGTCTACGCCAATCAATGAGAAGCTTCACCTGTTTACAGTTTGAGTTCAGTCGCTCGATGGCAGTTTAAACGTTTGCACTTTCCATGGGGCATTCTAACATGACCGTGTAAAGAGTTAGCAGGAGTTACACAGAGAAATATGCGAGGGTTGTCACCCACGCGTCCAAACATTCAACACCATCCAGGACCACGACCAGTTCAATTTCCACTGGAACAGCCTGTGTTGCTCATCCAATAGAACTAAACGATTTCCAAACGTCATCACCGACGTAATGGAAATTGTCGATGACTTTGCCCTTAGTCACCAACCGCATAGAAACCGAATCCATATCGGCGAATCCCAACGCAATTGGTTTTCCATACTTCTCGTCAACTACTACTAACAAATCTCCCTTCCCAAAATCATCGCTAAGATTCCTAATTCCGGGACGCATAAGGTGCGCACCATTTGCGATGTGAGCCACTGCACCCATGTCTACCACTACGTGTGGCAACGATTGGATGAGTACGTCAAACTTTAGGGAAGGAAACACTCCACGCTTGGTACGCAAAATCAAAGGCTTTCCATCCGCGACAATCACTGCCCCGTCTCCGACTAGTAATTCATCAAAAACCTTCGAGGACCTCAATGTTGCTTCCGAGTTTGGGAAGTGTGCGACAAATTCTCTTACTATTGTCCGAGCTTCCTTGTCTTTCAAACGACGGAGCGTTGTCAACGAAACCTAGTAAGTATAGTTGCGTTGGGTTACTTAACTCGACGCGAAATCGAGAAAACGACCGGCAATTCGAAGAATTCCCCGAGCCTAATCTTTAATTTGGAGCTTACCACCTTACCGGGAACTTACAAACAGAAATTAGGACAGATAGAACCATGTCTGCAGTCGCCGACAAGATCTTCCAAGAGAGTCTCAGCAAAATAGTTCTCGTGGAACTAAAAGGAAGCCGCACAATTCGCGGGAAGCTATACAGCTACGACCAACACATGAACCTAGTACTCGAAGACGCGGAGGATGTCTCAAACCCTGAGAACGCTCGGAATATTGGAACGATCGTCGTTAGAGGCGACAACGTAGTCCTCGTTTCCCCACCCCCGAAGAGGTAGCAGATCCCAGGTACTTTCGATCACGAAGGGTAGGATGCGATGACTAAAGGTACAGCTTCATTCGGAAGACGCGGACGATCTAAGACACATATTCGGTGCAGGCGATGCGGTCGCCACTCATACCATGTAAGATGGAAACGGTGTTCCGCGTGCGGTTTTGGCGCATCCAAACGGTTACGGGGTTACTCTTGGCAGACGCACACGCTGAATAGGCACCATAGAGTCGAGTAAACCGTACAACTTCGATTCCTTAGGCCATTATTGGCTTCTTCTGTAAGCCGCGGGTTCGCGGGTTTCCTTAAATTGGTTTATTGACTCGGTGTCGTTGCTGCAGGTTGAACGGTTTCCGGCGGTTTCGGTTCTGTTGCTGGTGCCGGAGTTGGTGCTGCGGGTTTCTTGAAGGCCTCGAGAAATGTTACTGTGTCTATTTTGGGCAGATATTTTTCTACGTCAGCGGTCAAAGTTCGCTTTGCAACTTGCAATCCTTCCAGGAAGAAGGCTTCGTCTGGGACGTCGACCTGAAGTTTGTTGTTCTCGAGTTTGATGATGAATTTCTGTTGGTCTACTGTGGGGATCCGTTTGTGAATAAGGCTCGCTATTTTTTCTTCATCGATTTCGATTAGTTTCTCCACCGTTATGTCGTATATGAGAGTCTTGCCCGCAAAGGGATGATTGTAGTCAACCTGCACTCGACCAGCTCCCACCGACCGTACCTGAGCAGTTTTACCGTCGATGTTTACCTGTAAACCTGGAACGGGTGTCACGCCTTCAGCGGCGAATTTGCGGAGCGGAACCAGTCTCACTTTCTTTGGGTCTCTAACCCCGTAGCCCTTTTCCGGTGGTAGCTCCACCGTGCTTGCTTTGCCCAGATCAAGACCAGTCAGTGCCTCATCCAAACCCTTCGGAACCCAACCCTCACCGACGATCACGAAAAACGGTTCGTATCGCTCTTCCCCTTTGTAGAGCTTCGTTTCCTTTGCAACGCTTTCAAGTGTAGTCCCAACCGTCTCTCCAGTCTCCTTAACTTTCAGAGAGTAGTTTACGAGAATGAAATCGCCATTCTTTGGAGACATTCGAATCCACCTTGAATTACGCAGCCTAGATTTGGCCGCTCTAGATTAATCTTTCATGAATTACCATACCGTCAGACAACTATAGGAAATTGAGAGCATCGGATGAAACGAGACATTGATTTCCGTCCTAAGCTGAGTCTGATTGAAGTTCAGACGTACTTAGTCGGATTCTTATCAAACTCTTGTTTGCATGCTGCCGCACAGAAATAGTATTTCGTTCCGTCATGAATGCTCGTGTACTTTGCCTGTGCCTCGGCCACGTTCATTTTGCAAACTGGATCTACTGCCATCCATCAATCGCCCAATTCTATGCAAGAATTCCGTAAGTATCTAAAAGTTCTCTCAATCAATTTAACTCCCCCTGTCGGAGAGCTCAAATCCTTGAGGTCAAACGATCAAACTCCCCCTACATTTGTATAGATTCGCTGCATGCATTTTCATCATTATTGTAAGTGTTTGTTAGAGAGCTGAGTTCGAGAAAGTTTCATTCATCGAAATAATTGAAATCATCCTAGACAAGTGTCCACAACCCTAAGTAACAACAGTTTTGGGAAGATTAGTGACAGGTTAGCTTTCTTGCAAGAGTTGAGTTACGCAGAAGCCCCTCGTATCGTCGTTAAACCACCAGGCCCCAAATCGAAAGAACTAATTTCGAAACAATCCGTTCTTGAAACTAGAGCTGTCATTTACAGCAAAGCATTCCCCATAGGAATTGATTCAGCAAAGGGCGCGACGGTCAAAGACGTGGATGGAAACGTCTTCATCGATTGGATATCTGGAATTTGCGTGATAAACCTAGGCCATAACAATCCATACATCACCTCTGCTGTTCAGTCACAGCTTGGTAAGATTTGGCATGCCCTAGAAATCCCTACAGAGGCTAGAATTAACTTCCTAGAGAAAATTCACTCAGTTCTCCCCGGAAAGTTGCGAGGCAATGCTAAAGCTATGCTTACAGTGACCGGTGGAGATGCATGTGAGGCGGCCATTAGCCTTGCAAAGCACATCACTGGTAGAAACACGATCATTGCATTTGGAGGATCCTACCATGGAATCCACCAAGGCATAGTTAGCTTAACGTCAAGTAGGCATTACCTAGAATCCTCGCACACATTGAGATACGGAGTCTTCCACCTACCCTACCCGTACTCCTACCGGTTTCCGTTTGATGTCCAAAAGAAAGGGGACGAAAGTAAAGTAGTTCTGAGATACTTAGAAAGCTGTCTAGTAGATGAACACTCAGGCCTCGATAATCCTGCTGGCATCCTAGTTGAACCAATTCAGGGTGAAGGGGGATACATCGTTCCCCCAGACGACTTTCTGCCAGGGTTGAGAGAAATCGCTGACAAATTCCAAATACCACTGATAATCGACGAGGTCCAAACAGGCTTCGGCCGAACCGGAAAGTTCTGGGGCTGCGAACTTACAAACACTTCGCCAGACATAATGTGCGTTTCAAAGTCAGTTGGCGCGGGACTGCCCCTCTCAATGATCGCTTACAAGAAAGAATACGACGAAAAAGTCCCAGACGCATTTCACCTTGGAACCTACCGAGGAAACCCACTGGCCATGGTCGCGGGTGCCGCCAGCATAGACTACATCAAGAACGAAAAAGTACTCGACCACGTAACCCGACTTGGCCAAAAGGCAAAGGCAGCATTTGAGAGAACAGCCGAATCTAGTAAAAGCGTTGGTGACGTGAGAGGAGCAGGATTCATGGTTGGCAACGAAATGGTGGAGTCGAAACAAACGAAAGCACCATCGAAACAAGCCGCAGTAGCGGCGCGCAAAGAGATGCTCGAAAATGGCCTGCTAATGCACACATGTGGCCACTACGGCAACGTTCTAAGATTCATGGCACCGCTCATAATCAGCGAAGACCTACTCAACAAAAGCCTCGAAATCTACGATAGAGCAATCAGAAAATCGCTCACCTGACAAACAAAGAGCCTCGGCGATACTGTGACCGGCTGCCCGTGAGAATCAGCGAATAGCATATCCCTCAAACGCTCGATGAGTAAACAGGCACAACCAATGTTCGCGGCTGAACCTAAGCAATCTAAGCAGAGGATTCAACTTCCTCCAAAATTGAAACTCATGCTCCAACAAGCTCATGACGACCCTGAGACTTTCTGGGGAAGAGCTGCAGAGGAACTTTACTGGTTTACTCGATGGGATACCGTCTTCGATTGGAAATATCCTAACTTTTCATGGTTTAGGGGAGGAGTAACCAACCTAGCTTACAACTGCCTTGAACGCAATATTGTAGCTGGCAGAGGAACGCGGCCAGCAATAATCTGGGAAAATGGCGAAAACATACCATCAAGAATTCTGACATACGAACAACTTCTAGAGAATGTCAAGGATTTTGGTAAAGCATTAAAGAAGTTAGGCGTTACACGTGGGGACAGAGTAACTATCTACATGCCTATGGTTCCGGAAGCGGCAATAGCGATGCTCGCGACCACACGCATCGGGGCCATTCACTCCGCCGTCTTTGGGGGATTCGGTTATGGCGCACTTGCAGACCGAATTGAAGACGCAGGCGCTAAGATTATTGTCACAGCCGATGTCGGCTTTAGACGCGGAACAACGGTTAAGCTGAAGGAAGTTGTCGATCAAGCACTAAAAATTGGCGGCAAGCACGTCGAACGCGTCATCGTATTGAAACGAGGAAAAGAACCTCCACCCATGAACTCGGAGACGGACGTGTATTGGGAGGATGCGATCAAGAACGGAACAGGAGTTGCCGCCGAAGTTGAGAGAATGCAGTCCACTGATCCAGCATTCATACTCTACACGTCAGGTACGATGGCCAAACCGAAAGGCACGGTTCAACCCCACGGAAGCTACCAGGTCTACATTCACGCTATGGGCAAATGGGTATACGACATGAGCCAAGATGATGTATGGTGGTCTACCTCAGACATAGGTTGGATCGTTGGACACAGCTACGTGGTCTACGGACCACTCCTCCTCGGCTGCTCTACGATAATGTACGAAGGCCTTCCCGACTATCCCTCACCAAACATATGGTGGCAGGTAATCGAGAGAAACAGAGTTTCGAGATTCTGGGTTTCGCCGACCGGAGTAAGGGCCCTCATGAGATATGGTGAACAGATACCTCTGCAACATGACTCATCCTCACTCAAGTTTGTTGCGTGCGCAGGTGAGGTACTCAACCCACCGGCTTGGGAGTGGCTACAGAAGAAGGTTTTCGGCGATAGAATCCCCGTCATAGATCACATGTGGCAGACCGAGACAGGTGGACCAATTGTAGGAAATCCAGTGGGAATAGCTTTGCTTCCCATCAAACCCGGTTCAGCCGCTATTTCACTTCCAGGTGTCGATGCGGACATCGTTGACGAGAACGGGAAAACGGTTGGTGCAAATGTAGAAGGCACTTTCGTGATCCGAAAACCGTTCCCAGGCTTAACGCCGACGCTCTGGCGAGACCACGACAGGTACGTAGAGAACTATTGGAACAGATTCCCAGGCATGTACACGACAGGCGACGCAGCCATGAAAGACGAGGATGGTTACATCTGGTTCCTCGGGCGAGTAGATGAGATCATAAAGATTTCTGCACACAGAATTGGGACAATCGAGATTGAAAGCGCGCTTCTTCAGAACCCCAACGTAGCCGAGGCTGCGGTTGTTGGTCGCCCTGACCCGTTGAGAGGTGAGACGGCGTGTGCTTTCGTTGTTGCGAAAGGCAATGTGAAAACAGACGATAGCCTAAGACGAGATCTCAGGGAGTTAGTGAAGAGGACTCTTGGTCCAATAGTGATCGTCAGCGATATCTACTTCGTAAGCAAACTTCCAAAAACACGAAGCGGCAAAATAATGCGTCGCGTCATTAAATCAATAATTTCCAGCAAACCACTCGGTGACTACTCAACGATTGAAGACGAATCCTCGATTGCGGAATTGCAAAAAGCTGCAGCAGGGTAAGTGGCCGAAGGACTGTCAGAGCGGGCAACTGTCGCGGCGACTGAAGTTTCGTTCTCTTAACCGTTACTCAAACATGTTCCCATCATACTGGTCGGGCAGTGAACACAGACTAAATGCGGACTGGCTCCGCACGACTCGCACCTCATACAGTCGCCATCTACACAGTCACGAGCATAGCCTGCAGGCATGCAGCTCAACGTATAGAATGTCTACGAATTTGAAACGAAAAAGTTTCGCATATAGACTAATGAGGCCCCTAATTGTAAACGCCCGATCGCCCTAGGGTCCACTGTTATGCTTTCTTCGGAAACTGCAGTAATAATAAGCTAAGATGCAACACGAGACGGCATCCGAAATTCCCCCACGGTTGACTCAAGCCCCACTACAGTAATTATATCCATCACCAGCAGCTTCACTAACTTAATACACCCGAAAACGAGGAACGGTGCGAATACGAACACATCACTCCGACCCATCCTTACCTTATTCATAATCGCGATTGTGGCAAGTCAGCCGGTT
>DATIYC010000069.1:0-6145 GCA_035517955.1 Candidatus Acidiferrales bacterium
CAATGCAGATCGTGGATGAATCGGAAGGAGTTAGGTCTTGCGCTTGCAACTCTAAGGTTCTCTTTAATCGTTCGTCGGTAAGCAGGTTGAGCTCGTGCTCCGGATCAGGGGCTGATGTCATTTTGGAAGTTGCAGTCGAAGCAAAGAAATGTTCAGCAGGCATATCAGCTCATAAAGCTGGAAGTTTTGTATGAGCGAGCACGTTCAGGCGACCAAACCCCACACGATCCACCCTGGTTGGTCTCCGCCGCAGAGTGCGAAAATTTGGGGGCATTTGTACAATGAGGTTGTACGCAGAACTCATTGCATGATGTGTGGCGCTTGTGTTGCCTCATGCCCAATTAATGTTCTGAACGTGAATGTGAATGAGGAACCGGTAATCAAAGGTCCATGCGCCGCCTGTCAGGTTTGCTACTACAGTTGCCCGCGACTAGAGTTACCTCTCGACGAAATCGAATACTTCCTGTTCGGTAGAACAAGAAAACCTGAAGAGGAGTCTTTAGGGATTTACAGAAACATATACTCGGCTAGAGCTCTAGATGAACCGGTATGGCATGCGGGTCAGGACGGAGGATCGATTATCGCGCTGATGACTCATGCGCTACAAATAGGTTTGATTGACTGCTTCGCAACATCCGATTTCACTAAATCCAATTCCGTCTTTGTTCTCGGTAGCGGGATGGCGCTGAAAACCGTCCCGGTGGTTGGCGATACGGCTGCCGACCTCATCAATACTGCAGGGTCCAAGTATACTCACGGTGGAGTTCTCGGAGTTGTCTCGGACTGTGCCGCATCTTACCCCGACGGCAAAGTCGGATTAGTAGGGCTACCATGTGAACTTCAAGGATTATGGCGTATGTACACGTCACTACAAGGGACGGTGAAGTATGGGGGCTCTTGGATTCGAGGTGGTCGTCCAACTCTTGTCATAGGCTTGTTCTGCTCGAAGGTTTACACCCACGATGGGTTGATGAAAGATTTCCTCGAGAAACAACACGGCATAGACATCTCCAAGGTCACTCGGACAGCCGTCAAACGGAATCGGTTGAAGGTCTATGTTGGAGCAGATTGCGTTCTTGATGTGCACTGTAACGATATTCAGCAATACATGAGCCCACCTTGCTGGTATTGTATTGATTATGTGGCTGAACTTGCCGACATCTCGGTTGGAGCGGTAGGCTCTCAAGACGGTTGGTCCACGGTAATCGTGCGCTCAGAGTTAGGGCAGAAACTCTTCGATAGTGCCGTAAGAGCCAAGGCGATAGAAGCAGTTCCAATCGAAAACGTGAAACCCGGAATCGGGCTAGTGATTAAATTATCCGAGAAGAAGAAGCGTGAGCGGAATGCATACTACATTCGACGGGGACTCCGCGATGGCTTCCTCGAACAGCGAAAACAGGAACTCATACAAATAGCGCCGAAACCGAACAAGTCGGATTAGGATTGCTAGCAGGTATCTATTGCGGCTTCTGTGGAAGAACTCTCGAAACACCGCTAAAGACATGCGATAAATGCGGAAACACTATGTGCGAAATATGCCTGCCTGAACACGCTAGTATGTGTCGTCGAGGTTAAGGAAAGTTCAACATTGCGCAGCAAACGACCTGTGAGCAAATCGCCTACAAAATCCTGAGAAGCCAGAACTAACTGTGAAAGATCCGACTTTGTTGGATTGAGGCACCAAGGCTAATGGAATTTGGTTTGACGGTTCGTACTCATTCAAGGGGTATGAATAAATTGACGTTTCGGGCAATTGATTATGAAAATTATGGTTAGAAGAACTAGGGTTAACTGCGTTGCCTGTGGATCGGTAATCACCGGGAAATCCGTTCCAATGAGGCTGAAGATTACACACGATCAACAGAAACTACTCAATACAGCTAAAGCCTTAGGATTCAAATCTCGTAGTTGGGCGATTGATGACGTGATGCAAGCTCCAATGCATAGGAAGTGTTTCAATTTTGCGACGCGCATATGGAAACTCGCTTTCGTGACCCGTGCGCTCAGCCCTCGTCGCCACCCGGGTGAACCAACACATCCACACTTGGAGTAATCAGTTTTCTTAGATTTTGTAGAACACTTCTAATTGAAGGGTTGCACCACAAAGAAATGGAGAATAATCACTCATCAACGTAAAGGTCATCGAGATCAATTGCGACCGCAATGTAATACCATCCGAGTTTCCTCACAAAAATCCGAACAGAAGACACTGAGAGATGATCAATAGAATGGAAACATCCAAGAAATCATTGATTCTGAGAGTCCTTAGAGCAAATCCGGCTTCGCATGAAAATGCACACTACCAGACCCTCTCCATACCCCAAGAACCCGGTATGACCGTTCTAAGCGCGTTGCTCTACGCCAAAGAGCATCTGGACCATTCGATAGCTATTCGATTCTCGTGCCGAATGGCCGCCTGCGGCTCCTGCGGTATGAGGATCAACGGTCTTCCTAAACTCGCGTGTTACACGCAAGTCTCTGATTATGAAACAACTCCAATAACCGTCGAACCATTGGAAAACTATCCATTAGTCAGAGACCTGGTAACCGACTTCGACGACTTTTTTGAAAAACACAAGTCGATTAAACCGTCCCTGATCAGACGAGACGTGAACGAACAGGAAAATTGCACGACGGAGTATGTTCAATCGCAACATGAAGTTGACAGTTTTCTACAGTTCGCGTACTGCATAAAATGCGGGCTTTGTAATGCCGCATGTCCGACGTTCAAAACCGACCCACTTTTCACTGGGCCACAGGCGCTAGGACAAGCGTATCGGTACGTTGCGGACTCGCGCGATGAAGGCGTTATGGAGAGGGTGATGGCGGTCGATCATTCGCATGGCGTCTGGAGATGTCATTATCCGGCTGCATGTAGCTTCGTCTGTCCGAAAGGAGTCGATCCCGCCCTCGCAATCCAGAGGCTCAAAAGAGTCGTAGTCTCACGCGCAGCACACAAGAAGAAAGGAGCCCCGTTACTCAAGAAATAGCGCATTAGGTTCTAGGGTTTATGATTTTACCGAGTGATAGAAGCTCAAAACTTCTCGACTGAAAAATCGAAGAAAAACGGTTGGTAAGCCGTCGTGAATCTTGAGGAAGCTGGGCGAGAGATCATTTCGCTTGGGAGGTCACCATTACTCGAGAAGTTGTATCCGATTCCGTCTGACATGGTACCTCTCCCAGACGTTCTGGCAATTCTGACCAGATTTAAGAGGAATTGGACCGAATTAGAACATTCGGCCGACGCGCCGGAAGCTAAGTTAATTTCTGAAATCTTCGGGACGTCGCATGAATTAGGCTGTGCTAAGCAATTCTATGATTCTGGATTCGTCGAAAGGGACAAATCAAAATGAACGCGGCCTCTTCGCAAGACCCAGGTTTTCTATTTGACTGCTAATCATGTTCTTAACCGCTGCGAGTCCTTTCTAGGCCAAGAAGTGTAGTATGATATCCTCGGTTAATTAGTCAGGCTGCCAGCGGAACCTATCTAATTCACCTCGTCAAACTCATTAGATGACGAACAATGTCAATTTTCGGGGGTATCGAGGCCGGTGGAACAAAATTCGTTTGCGCAATTGCATCCGGCCCAGATGATATCAAGTCAGAGACCTCGTTTCCAACCACAACTCCAGACGAAACCATTGATCGAGCAATAGCTTTCTTACAAAGAAATCATGAGTCGCTGTCATCAGTTGGCATTGGTTCTTTTGGACCAGTCGATCTCGATCGTACTTCACAAACTTTTGGCTACATAACGACGACGCCGAAAAAAGGCTGGCGATACACGGATTTTGCCGGTCGAGTTAGGCGGGCATTGAAAGTGCCGGTCATATTCGATACAGATACTAACGCTGCTGGATTAGCGGAAGCCACGTGGGGTGCCGCTCAAGGTCTGAATACGTTCGTTTACGTAACCGTTGGAACAGGCATCGGTGGTGGGGGAATGGTGAACGGTGAAGCCCTACACGGGTTATCACATTCAGAGGTGGGCCACCTCCGGGTACCTCATAATTGGGCTGAGGATCCTTATGCGGGTGCCTGTCCTTTCCATGGGGACTGCCTTGAAGGCTTAGCGGCTGGACCAGCACTAGCCGGCAGATGGGGACAACGCGGGGAAAGCCTCCCACCTGATCACCCGGCATGGCAACTTGAAGCACACTATCTGGCGTTGGGGTTAGCCAACGTAATCTACACACTGTCCCCACAGCGAATTATTTTGGGCGGCGGCATAATGAAGCAGCCTTCGCTTCTGCCACTGATACGACGAGAGGTATTGAGCACGTTGAATGATTACCTAGAAATTCCAGCCATTAAGGAGAGAATAAACGAGTACATTGTTCCGCCAGCCCTAGGTGATAAGGCGGGGGTCTTAGGGGCAATCGCACTAGCAAGTGCCTCAATAAGTCAGTGATTGAAGTTTCAAACTTATCTGGGTTAGTCGTGGATCCGACGGATTTCGAAACTAGTCAAGTTATGGATGATCTTCTTGGTTAGTATCAATCCAGTTCAGAAATCAATTTCGTCAATCTCCACGTTAGCTTGACGCTTGGCAAGCGTCTTCTGATTACATATGCTGTGACGACGATAGTGACAAACCAGAGCAAAGGGGCAAGGTAATTTCGGAACGGTTTAGGTTATGGTAATTGGTATAGCTTTGTAATCTAGCACGTGACTGTTGATAGAGAGGATTACGAGCGGTCTCCAAGACCCGACCTTCGAAGGCGCATTGAGAGTGAAGGCGGCAGTAAATGTCCCTTGGTATTGATTCCAGGTTGGCGCAAAATAACACACAGAAACGTCCCCAACAGTAGCAATGCAACTCCCAGACTCTGAGATTGTCGGATATGGAGAACCCGTCGAAATAGAAGGCATGAGCGAAACTATGAACCCGTAACCTGCGGAGGGAACATTGAAAGAAACTGTTACGTTGATTGTCAACGGTTCTCCAGCGAGAGTACTGGTTGGCGCATTCACAGTCACGATCTGACCTAGCTGAGAATCTCCTGAGACGCACCTAGTGGAAAGCAATAGGAAAATGAATGGAGCAAGTAGAAGAATACTACGCTGCATAGTTACCAAAGTACCCACTTAACACAGCAAAGTGCTTGTTGTTGTAATAAAACACCTTGTATAGAGTGCGTTGTATTGCATGATTCTTAAGAGCAATAACGCTAATCCATACCGTACGTTTCCTTGTGGAACTCCCATCTCGTCACTGACCAGAGGCAGAAAGTCAGTATCCTCTAATGGTCCCA
This sequence comes from Candidatus Acidiferrales bacterium, assembly GCA_035517955.1. Taxonomy (GTDB): domain Archaea; phylum Thermoproteota; class Bathyarchaeia; order 40CM-2-53-6; family 40CM-2-53-6; genus FEN-987. The sequence goes on from DATIYC010000069.1 coordinate 5,256, forward strand.
TGCTTGTGGTTTTAGATTCTCTATCTCTATGGGCTCAACCTTGTCAGGTAACTCCAAGTGGAATATTTTTGAGTAGAAGTATAGTTCAGCCTCCAAAGTGCGTCTGATATTTTCCTTACGTCTGAATCCGTGTTGCTCGCCTTCAAAGGCTAGATAGGCGTAGGGCAGCCTCTTGACTTGAAGTGCCTTCACCATAAGCTCAGCTTGACTTGGTGGAACAATCTTGTCATCTAGCCCCTGAAACAGAATCATCGGGCACGATATGCGATCGGCGAAGTGAACAGGGGACCGTTGATAGTAAAGGTCGCGCTGTTCCGGGTATGGGCCAATGAGTTTTACGTTGTAATGGGACTCGAACTTGTGAGTCACGGTGTCAAAGGCTTCGAGATCGCTCACCCCGAAGTAGCTGGCTCCCGCTTTGAAGACGTTTCGGAACGTGAGTGCGCAGAGGGTCGTGTAGCCACCAGCGCTTCCGCCTCGTATGATCAGTCGATCGCCATCGACCCTGCCCAGCCCGGCCAAGTATGTCGCGGCATTCACGCAATCGTTCAAGTCAACGACGCCCCACTGCCCGTAGAGACGTTGACGATACTGACGACCGAATCCAGTGCTTCCGCCGTAGTTCACATCCAAAACGGCGAAGCCTCTGCTAGTCCAAAACTGGATACTCAGGTTGAGATGAGTGGATGCGGCGCCAGTCGGACCTCCATGTGAAATAACAATCAGCGGAGACCGTTCGCCGTCTGGCGCGGCGAAGTCGCGGTTCTTGGGCGGGTAAAAGAAACCATTGGCAGTAAGACCGCGTGAAGTTGGGAACTCTATTGATTCAGGGTTTGATAGGTACTCATAACCAACTGGTAGAGTGTAAGGTTGGTGGATGACATCGAAGC
>DATIYC010000070.1:0-10914 GCA_035517955.1 Candidatus Acidiferrales bacterium
TCTACTCTTCGCCAAGTCGAGCGAAAATTAAGAAAAGTTGCTGATACACCCAAACACGCGCTTAAGGTAGCGCCGGGCACATAACTGCTTCACTCAAGGTGAGTTAATTTGCCGTCACAAAAGGTCCTTCAAACGATTCAATCCTTATCCAAAATCTCTAGCCCAGGACCAACCCCCGCCTACACGACGATTCACGTATTGCGTACGCTGCTCTGCATCGGAGACGAGGGACACATTGGAAGAATCGAGTTATCCAGAAAGCTCGGCTTAGGAGAGGGAACAGTCCGAACCATCATCAGGCATTTAGTAAAAGCAAAGGTCGTAGCTATTGAAAAAGATGGCTGCACGTTAAACCCACGTGGGGCCACTCTCTACAAGACTCTGAAGCTGAAGTTGTCCCAACCTTTCAGGATCAACGCCAGACAACTTGCGTTGGACAAGACGAGCGCTGCGATTCTAGTAAAGGCAGCGGGAGACTTCGTCAGGAGAGGTATTGAGCAGCGAGATGCCGCAGTGCGGGCAGGTGCCACCGGCGCATGTACCCTGATTTTCAGAGGAGGAAAATTACTCATGCCAATGGACGAGCAAGAAGATTGGACTCTTCAACCAAATGAGTTGCTGTATCAGGACATCGAGAAAACCTTCACTCCGAAAAATAACGACGTAGTCATGATTGTGAGCGCGCCCAGTGAGGACGTGGCGGAGCAAGGTGTTGTCGCGGCAGCATTAACGTTAATCGAATAAGCCCTACTACTGCTCAAACCTAAACAAGGGCGATTGACGAGTTAGACTAGTTGGATCCTAATTCCTCTGCAATGCGACGGGATTGGACGAGCGCCGTTCGAATCGCATCTGGCAATTTGCTTTTTCTTGAAGCGCTAGACTATTGCTCGCTGGTGTAACTCAGAAATCCTTGCTTTACCGTACCCTAATAGCGAACTCAAGATCTCATCCGTCTGCTCGCCCAAGAGGGGTGGCGCCGTTTCAATTGTGGGTTTGGTCGCTGAGAATTTCATCGGTATCCCAATCTGGCTAATCTCCCCCGCTTTTGCATGCTTAATTTTGACCAGCATCTCTCTAAACAGGACTTGAGGGTCGGAGAATACTTCGGATAAGGAGTAGACTGGGCCTGCGGGCAGTTTAGCTTGCGAGAGCAACTGCAACCATTCCTCCCTGGTTTTCTCGCGAAAGAGTTGTTCTATTTTTTCAATTAACTCCCTTCTATTGACAACTCGTGCAGGGTTCGTTGAAAACTTCGGATCGTCGGCTAAGTCCTTGACACCGAGCAATCCGCAAAAGTCCCGGAATAACCTGTCATTACCAATGGCAACTGTGACGAATTCTCGATCCTTGGTTTCGAAGCATTGGTATGGAACGATTGTGGGGTGCGCTGAGCCCATCCGTTCCGAGTTTTGGCCGGTGGCGAAGTAGTAAGCGGCCATGTAGGTCAACCATGAGACAGTACAATCCAATAGTGAGATGTCAATGAATTGGCCTTTTCCTGTGCGGTTTCGGGCTGCGATGGCGGCGAGGATGGCTAGCGCAGCGTACATGCCTGCGCCTATGTCTGAAAGAGCGACTCCAATTCTGACTGGTGGGCGGTTCAGCTCTCCCGTAATGCCCATCAGCCCACCCTGGCCTTGTATTACTATGTCGTATGCTGGATCGTCGCGGTATGGTCCATCTGGACCGTACCCTGTGATTGAACAGTAGATTATCGCTGGAGCCTTGCTTGATACTGTTTTGTAGTTGATTTTGAGTTTATCAGTCACGCCGGGCCGAAAGTTTTCCAGCAACACATCACATTTCGCGGCTAGATCATAGAGTATTTGTTTTCCCTCATCAGTTGCAAGGTTTAGCGTTAGGCTCTTCTTGTTTCGGTTAACGCAGAGAAAATATGCGCTCTCTCCGGCTATGAACGGAGGGCCCCATTGGCGTGTGTCGTCTCCTTGCCCGGGAATCTCAATCTTGATTACTTCGGCTCCCAAGTCTCCAAGAATCATCGAACAGAAAGGGCCGGTTAGTATCCTCGAAACATCTAATATTCTGAGACCTTGGAGTGGTCCAGGCATTTGCTAATCAACCGCGGATCACCCAGTCGCGGTTTGTTGAAATACACTTTGGCTGGCTACGTTAACTGGTTACAGGTGCGTTTTGAGAGGACTGGCGGATTCGTGCTACTCTGTACCCTCCATAACCGATGATTACCGCTATGAATTGGCCTACAAATGCTGAGTATGCCGCCTCAATCGTTGATACGCCGGTAGTTATCGGTAGAAGATAGGTTAACCATGCAGAAGTTATTACCACATATGCGATGCAACCTGCTAATGTGCTAATCTTTCGCGCGTAGTAGATCGCTACGAGTCCGATGAGTGAAACCACTGGGGAGAGCATTGCGATTGGAGACGCCTCCACGCCGAGGTTGGCAATGAACTGGCCAAGTGATAAGCCGAGTATGGCCGGGTAGCCGAAGATGGCTACGAAAGCGCTTGGAACCTCACCAATTCTCACTTGGTAGGCCAAGAGCCCGATCTTGGGCAGGCCTAGAGTCGCTGCAGCGTAGATTGCAGTGAAGATTCCGAATATGCTGAAATCTTCCAGCTTCAATGTATCAGCCGACTCCTCTGCGACAGAATGCAAACAGCCCTCCGCCAAGCCGCATTGAATATAAGTTTTCGGTAAAACTAATTGCAGTAATTATTGTCTTCTTGCGGTTGCATTTTTATTAGCAAGCGCCTAGTTGTCGCAGGGCTTGAATATACTTTGTCTGGTCGTCTATACGAAGCTCTTGCCTTAGTCGCTGGCCTCGTCCTGATCGATTACGGGTTCAATTTTGTCGCCACAGGAGTTCAAGGCGCCAGACAATTCACCTCACAATTTCTTGGGGCAAACCTGCTCATCGGAGGATCTGCAATGGTCTTCTTCTCACTTTACTATCTCCTCAAGCCGGAAGCACAAGTTGCCAAAATGACTCAACCCGCCCAACCTTCACCTGACGTAGGGGTAGGGCTAGTGGTAGAGGAGGCGACTCCGCCTAAGCCTGGCTTCTACAGAAACATCGAGTACATCGGCTATTTCTTCGCATTCCTTGGCCTAATCTCCGCGGCCGACCTGGTCCTACAAGTATTCGTTCGATCAACCTACGACGAACTTCGTTGGTGGGTAGAAATTCTCCTAGTAACATTCGGCGTCCTGTCGTATACGATCCTCGGATCTATTGGCCACTTGGGAGCGCAAGAGGAAGCGAAACTGATGATCCCACCAACTCAACCACATTCAACCTCACAGCCAATCGTTGCTCCTGCAACAGCGTCGTCTCGGCAATTGGCGACACCGAGCCTAAGTGGAGATCTCACGCTAAACCTGGCAGACTTCTCAAAATCTGATACGGGCGATTACGAACGACGCGTTTCAGGAAACACATACGACATGTTCCGGGTCGAGGAGGATCTGGTATCAGTGTGGCGTGAGGATAGGAGGGAGATGGGTTCGGTCTACCTGTTTGGGCCATACAAGGTGAGTCGCACATTAATGGAAGCACAAGCGAGGAACGGACAAGAGCTTACGATCGGAAACCTAACGCTTTCTGTCGATACAATGCGTAAATTGCTGGAGCTAGAGCATCAACCGTTGCAGCCCGCTACGTCAACTCCGAGTTAGCACCGCTCTAAGAATAACGGCTATCACAGCCGATGTCGCAATCGTGAAAATGGCGACTACCACCTGTTCCTTACTCACTTTACCAATCTCCCGACATCGACACTGTTGCCAGCAAGGCAAACGGCTGATTTGAGCATTGCATCAAAGGCCCTTGCCGTCATGGCCACGGGTCTCCTATCACCTTAGGCCCACGAAGCCAACTAAACACTAGGTTCAGCACTAGAATGATGACGCCTATGCCGATCAGGAATCCCGAAATGCTCGCGAGCAAGTTTGGTGTTGCAAATTGTACCGGGTAAGTGTACCAACGCCTCGGCATCCCTTCCATGCCTAAAAGCAGCATCATGGTGAAGAGAAGATAGATGCCAACCTCGGTAATCACGAATTGAATGTTGCCCCAAGTTTCGTTGTACCGGCGACCGGTCATATACGGGAAATAGAAGTACAGTGCGGCGAAGATGCCTTGGGTTGAAGCGCCGAGCAGCATCAGGTGAAGGTGGCCTACGACCCAGTATGTGTCGTGGAAGAGGTAGTCAACTGGGATTGCGGCTTGGAAGACACCGGTTGCGCCTGCGAAGAAGAAGGTGGAGATGAAGGCGATGGCGTATTTCATGGGGACTTTGAGGTTGATTCGACCGCCGATCATTGTCCCGATCCAATTGAAGACTTTGATGCCGGAGGGAACGGCGATTGCAAGAGTCATGGCCATGAAGGGCAGTCTTGCTATGTCCGAGAGTCCTGAAGTAAACATGTGATGTGCCCAAACGCCGAAACCGAACACTCCGATCATTATTCCGGAACCTGCCACCATGCCATACCCGAAGATGGGTTTGTGGGACATTACTGGAATTATTTCGGATATGAGGCCGAAAACGGGGATTATCATGATGTAGACTTCAGGATGGCCGAAGAACCAAAACATATGTTGCCACAGCAACGGGTCACCCCCGAGTTTTGGAAGGAAGAATCCTGTTCCTAGGTTTCTGTCGAAAAGGAGCATCAGCAGGGCGGCTGATAGGACCGGCGTTGCGCCAATAACCAAGAATGAATTCACGAGCATCATCCAAACGAAAAGAGACATGTTCCGAAACAGTACACCAGGTGCACGCAACTTATAGATCGTCACAACAAAATTCACGGCCCCCAGAATTGAGGAAGTGCCAAGAATGATGAGGCCGATTAACCAGAGATCGATTCCGTAACCAGGAGAGATATTTGAGAGTGGGGCGTAGCCGCTCCAACCTGCATCAGGAAGACCCGCCCAAATGAAGGCGCCGCCGACTGGGAACATCCAGTACGCTAGAGAGTTGAGGCGGGGAAAATACATGTCTTTAGCGCCAATAAGTTTTGGAACAAGATAATTGCCGAACCCAGAAAGGCAAGGAATCACCCATAGGAAGATCATCGTTGTGCCATGCGTCGTGAATAGGCTGTCGTAGATCTCAGGAGTTACTACCGAATTGCCGGGTTCAGCTAGCTGCGTCCGAATTAGGAGAGCTGCTACACCACCGAGAATAAAGAAGAAAAATGATGTTGCAAGGTAGAGAATTCCAATGTCGGTATGGTGCGCAGTTGTTAAGATTCCTTTGAGGCTAGAGTAAAAGGCCGGCCTTTCTTTCTCTTCTACCGCTACTTCCAACAACTTGCTTTCCCCTCTTATGGTGTAACGATGAGTTGCCCGATCATGGTGTAGTGGCCAGTTCCACAGAATTGTGTGCATTCGATCAGGTACTGCCCAGGGGTGTTCGCCGTGAACCAGTAATGGTTGTCATGTCCTGGGATAGCGTCGATGTGAATTCCAAGTTGAGGGATGAAGAAGCTATGATCAACATCCATGGATACAACTTCCATGTAGACTATTTCTCCAGCACGTACCATGAGCGTGTTCTCCATGCTTGTCCCATTCGGGAAGACGTGTGTTGTGCCGTTGGCGAAAGTGATTGAACTATTCGCTGCATACTCAAAGGTCCAATAGAACTGTCTTGCAACTATCTTCACGTGAACGGTGTTGCTGGATGGTGGAGCATCTGGTGGATTGTCGATTGCAATGAGGTTGGCTCCAGCGATTACGCCGATATATCCCAAAACTAGTGATGTGATTATGACGGAGAGTAATTCTATCGCGTGTGTCTTGGTGACCATTATTTCCCACTCACCTTTTGTGGCCTGTCCCTGTAGCGGATTATTGCATAGAACATTAGTCCGAATACTACGATTCCAACGATGATTCCGATAATCAAGATCTGATTGAATAGCGCCCACTCCGCTTCGACTTCAGGCGATTGTGCGTAAACAAAGGACAGAGGAAGCGAGGAAAGTACGGTTAGAATTACCATTACGAATCTTAATTGTGCGGGGGGCTTTTTCAAAAACGATCGCCGGATTTTGGGTGCTGCAAATCTAGGCTCTGATATTTAGGCATGGATGCCATCGGTTGCAGGTAAGAAACCCTCATCAACCTGCAGACCTACAGTAAGTTACGAGCTCACAAAATTAGAAATCAGCAGACGCATCAACTTGTGATTGAAATGATACCCAACGAAGTAGACCGCATCATGCCCCTCGGTCTTACTCGGCAGGAAGCTGAAACGTGGTATCGGAATAATGTCTTAATGCCTGCTCTTCGCCGAGGCTCAGTATCGCTGACTACTGCCTCGCTCATCGTCCTCGTAATGTTCACGCCGCTTGGAGAGGAATTAGAGGGAAATCTAGTAACACACATGGTAGTGCAGCATCTTGCCTTCACTCTTGCAGGTTTCGTTTACGCTTACGGGTTCGCAACAATGCTCTTGGTTGCCTCACAATTCTCCGCGAGAATAGCGTCCGCCCGAGCTGCGTTTCAGAGGTTCAATGTTCTATTCAATAGAGCGGGCGTTCTCACTTTTGCAATTTCTGCACTGTCAATCGCTTACTGGTACGTTCCAGAAAACTTCGACGCAGCAGTACTGTCGGAAAGTCTTCACTTGGGAATGCATCTGTCGCTATTGTTCGTTGGCATGTTAATCTTCGTTGGGTCAAGTCAGCTGGCTAGGAGGATCAGGAGAATTGCACCAATTATTGCCGGAAAAGCATTGGGAATGTACGGTATGTTCCTAGCCCTAACAACTTTCAACGTCTACCCAGTATATCCAATTTCCCAACAAGTCTACGCAGGGGTCGTACTTCTCATCATAATGCTGATACTGGATTTCACCCTCGTCCCTGCTTGGCTTTACGACTATTTCGGAAAAACCTCGACCGAATCAAGGATCACTATGGCTGGCCTTGATGCGTTTGATTGACACAAGAGAAGTGAAATCCAGTATGCTTAAAACGGATTCGAAACTCAAACCTGCGTAGACTCAAAGATTGTTGTTTGTGAGGTAAGATTTGGTTGGCCTATGAGTTCGTGGAGGCTTTCTCCTCTGTACTGCCGAGAATACGGATTACCCAGGTGTTGGCAATATTGGGAATCGTAGTAGATCTAGCGTGGAGGGTCCTCAGTCGCAACTTCTTCCAGCCCTCCTTCGTAGATATCCTGCCTGCTCTACTGATAGGATTCTACTTAGGTAAGAAACCGAAATCCACCAAACCTGACCAAGACAAGAAATCTAAATGAACAAACCTCTCTTGAACAGCTTGTACTAATGCCGCTCGTCACTTACCACTGCGACTTAGATCAACTCGGTGTTATGGCAGTATTGCTTTCAGCCAGCGTGAGAGGTCAAGCATAGTCTCATTGCTCACTTGATGTCCCATCGCGTACTCGCGGTAGGTAACCTGTGCTTTAGCTTCCTTCAGAAACTCAGCTGCTTGACGCCCGAAACGTGTTGGGATAATCTCATCATACATTCCGTGGGCAATGAAGAATGGGAGAGTGTTTAGCTTGTCTAAATCGAATTTCAAACCTGAACGAAGTGGAATGTATCCGCTTAGTGCAGCCACCGCTCGAAACGATGTTGGATGAGAGAGCGCGGTCGCATAAGCCATGACAGAACCTTGACTGAACCCCAACAGTACCAGTCGATCCGAGTCGACGGGGTATCCAGCGGTAATTTCGTCGATGAATTTCTGAAACAACGTGAGGCTCTGGCCGAAAACCTGCGGATTGGGGACTCCTTCCTGAACTACGTCGTACCATGTGTAACCTCCAGAGGGAAAAGTGAATGGAGCCCGGGGAGAGATCAGGAGAAGGTCAGGCCTCTCCAACGAGAGCACCAGTGGAACCAAATCATTTTCGTCGGCGCCGCGGCCGTGCATAGCAATGATGGTCGGAAATTTGCTTCCCTCCCTTGTGGGGCGGAAGGCAACATGGTGTAGCGATGCTGGAATTGGTGTTGTTTCTTTCAATGCAGCTGCTCCCCAACTCGCTCCGGTTGGCGCTGAAGCGTCCCGGCTATTTTTGTCTTGCAAGAGTTACCTAGCCGGCACGACGTGGGAGTTTTGAGTCAAAAGAAAGCAGACCGAAAGCTTTTCAGTATCACCCTTGTACTTCGACTTCAATTGCGAAGTATTGAGAATGAGTCAGAAGACTGCGCACATCAAGTTGAGGTGCATGGAATGCAAAGCAAAGTTCGACAGCAAGTATGATGCTTTCGACACATCGGCCATAACAACTGTCGGTCAGGTCCTTGAGAACTTCATCTTCTGTCCGAAAACTGGGAGACGGGGATGCGGGAAAAGAGTTTCGGTCGTAGTCGTCGACATAAGATAGATTGGTAACCGAAACGTTCGTATTTCTTTCTTAAACCTCTTATCAACAGACTGTTCTTTATGACACTCCGTTCTGTCGATTTCAATAAGCGTTGTTCCGTACGTTTCGTATGATGAGCATTGAGACACGAGGTTTGCCTCAGTGAAAGTTGCCTAACCTTTCTTTGCGCCTAAGTAGAAACCCAATCCAAAACTTCCACCCAAGGGGATAATTTGCCCAACGAATGCCAGAGAGGCGGCTATCGCGGTTAGAGCGTTGGCGAATGAATTGCCTGCCACGGTCGTAAACGCGTTGAAGTTGATTGAAATGACTCCAATCCAAGCGAGCCAGGATAGGCAGAGCATGAAGAGGCCTGAGATCAACGCTATAACTTTGAACACTATTGCAGCAACCTTCTTTAGCCCATACCCTAGCAGAAATCCTAAGGTTCCACCGAACCCTACTTGGCTCACGAGTAATGCTGCTAGGCCACTAGTGTCCATGACCTGGACGCCCAAATAAGACGCGGTTGATTCTGGTGCATTAAATCTTCAACATGGGTGACCGCATAAAAGCAGTCTTTGAGGGTTGGAATTGAACATGGTCATCGAAAGATATCCGCAACCCCCAGCGTGTTCCGTCGATAGGCGGGTCATAGATCTTGGTAATCGCATCCAATTGAATAACAGAAAAGCAGCACGAGTGAGCGTCGCTTATAACAATACTATTACTATTTTCCATCGTTTCCTGATTGCGTGGTGAGAATCATGAAGTATGTTGGCGTCGATCTAGCAGGAGCCGTGACTCGCCCAACTGGTGTGTGCATTATTGATCAGAGGTTGAGGGTACACTGCTCAATTGAACACTCCGATACCGATATTCTCAACGTAGTTCGAAAGAGTGGAACCCGAATTGTTGCGATCGATGCCCCTCTGGCCCTTCCTCGCGGAAGACATTGTCTTGGTGAGCATTGCAGGGGGCGCGCACACTTTCGTGCATGCGATAGAGCTCTAACTCGCATGCGCATCAAATTCTTTCCAATCACGCTCGGTCCCATGCGATTACTGACAGCTCGCGGAATTCGACTCGCCAAAGCCCTCAAACGATCTCGAATCGAATCTGTGGAGACTTTTCCGGGGGCAACGCAGGATCTGCTCGGAATCCCTAGAAAGCAGCATGATCTCAGAGGTTTACAAGAAGGTTTGAGACGATTGGGTTGCAGTGGCGACATCGATGATGCGTCGCTTACCGGAGATGAGTTAGACGCGATAAGTTGCGCCTTGGTCGCGAAACAATATGCTGAAGGACGTTATTTGGCGATAGGAGATCCGTCGGAAATTTTGATGATTTTACCTAGAACATGACTACGAAGCTCAATCTTAGGGGAAACAGAAGCAGTGGGAATTGATTCAGTCGGAAAGGTAACTCCTGACGACTTGACTGGTGGATTTCAGCGTCTGGGGCTTACCGATGGTGACCAGGTCGTATTACATACCTCCCTCCGGAATGTCGGTGAGATACATGGAGGTGCCGCGATGGTATTACACCGAATGTTACGCATGCTCGGAGAGCGTGGGACGCTCCTGATGCCGACATTCACTTCCGTGGCCAGACATAGTAGTACTCATGATGATTACACTAAGCCTGGGTGTTGGTGCGAAGGAATTGAAGGCCGACACCTACCCTTCATCCCAGAGCTCCAACCGGACAAGAACTTGGGTGAACTCGCACACAGGCTATGCAGTTGGCCCTCGTCGAGACGAACCCGTCATCCCGCCTACTCTTTTGTCTCAGTGGGAAAAGAAACTGACAACTTAATGCGCAACTCTTCGCTCCTGGACCCCCTTCAACCTCTGAGAGCGTTCCTCAGTCAAGATCCTAAAATCGTGGTTCTAGGCATTGGACTTGACTCGGTCTCAGCGTTGCACATTGCAGAGCAACAGTATCAACCAGCCAAGTACATTAGAGAACGAGCGCTCACCATGACCACCAAAGGACAAACTTGGGTCGAGGTCGCGGCTCTTGGCTGCAGCAACGGATTTCACAAGTTAACCTCGCATCTAAGCAACACCGATTTCAAAGAAACGCGGATCGGCTCAGCTAACGCTCGCCTGTACTCCATGAAGACCCTGCTTCAACGCGCAGAGGAAATGTTGACTGAGGACCATCTGTCGTTCGATTGCGGTCGTTCGGAGTGCCTTAGTTGCGGTCTCGCAAAGATTCAGCATTGATGTTTGAAGCCACTTAGCTCAGTTCCACCAGGCGTATTCCTTTGGAATTGATCTGGTAAGAACCCTAGCGGATTCTCCGGCAGTAACCAGATCGTCCTCTATTCTTATGCCCATTTTTCCTTGCATGTATATTCCGGGCTCAATTGTAAAGGCCATGGATTGCTGGGTGATTTCGGTTCCATCGGGAATGATGTAGGGCTCCTCATGCACCTCCAGGCCAAGGCCGTGGCCCGTTCTGTGGGTGAAGTATGTATCGAGTTGATGTTTGCGAAGTAGTTCTCGCGCTGCAAAGTCTATTGAGCCAACCGTTACTCCAGCGCGTGATGCCTTTACCGCCTGGATCTGTGC
>DATIYC010000071.1:0-9007 GCA_035517955.1 Candidatus Acidiferrales bacterium
CTCTCCTGGGGAAATGTTGCCAAGGCATCTAAACTCAACGAAGAGATACGCCAGGGAAGAATGCGATCTATGAATCAAGTAGGTTCTGCGAATCGTGGTCAGGTGAGGTTTTTGTGGAAATTCGTACGCGTGCCGCCATCAAAGAATTTCTAGGACTATCAGAATCTTGGGATGACGTGTTCGAATTGTTTCATTTGAGATAACTGAACCGAATAATAAAAAGATCAGAACGAATCGCAACCAAACGATTGCCTGACGTTCGTCTCTAGGTCGCTTGGTCTGTTGAATCGTCGTTATCGTGTTCTCATACCAGTCTACCTCGCATTGCTTGCTTGGAGCACAATTTCAACGATCTCAATTAACGGCCCTGTCATGCCACTGTACGCCGAATCATTAGGCATCGGGATTGTTGAGTGGGGAGCTCTCGCGGCCTCGTGGGCATTGGGAATGTTTGTGTCCGAATGGGTTTGGGGTAGCCTATGCGATAGGAGCGACCGCCGTTGGCTCATGATTCTCTCACTACTCGCCACGAGTCTAATCACCTCACTCTACACTGTTCACTCCCTCGTTCCCGCCTTCATACTTCTCGAGTTTCTGACAGGCGTCATGGGGGTCACCCTTGGACCGACGTCCAGAGCATACATCTCCGACGAATCTCCGGAAGCTTCAATGGGCCTCTACGTGAGCATCTGGTGGGCCTGCTTCTCGCTCGGGCGCATCTTCGGCCCGCTGATCGGAACATACATTGCCCAAACATGGTCCTTTGAATCATCATTCTATGCATCCTCAATCCTCTCTGTTGCCTTGGCCGCTCTCATCTTGATCTCATTTCCAAAACAAAGAGCGTGGCGACATGAATCCACTCCTGCAAACGTCTTCGTCGGCGTCAAAACGATTCTGAACCTGAAGTCGTTAAGTTTCTTGTTCGTGGCGACGATTTTCGTCTTCATCGGCAAGGCGTTGATCACTTCTTTTCTACCACTGTTCGCAGTTGAGCCAATCAAAATGTCCACCATCCAAGTTGGGAATCTCATCGCTGCCCTATCCGGAGCTCAACTTCTTGCTCTACCAATCGTCGGAGAGGTATCGGACCGGTTCGGGCGTAAGCGTACTACGTTCATAGGTCTCCTAATTTCCACTTGTCTACTCTTGTTATATCTGGTGGGTGGATCAGCGTCTCAATTTCTGCTCATCACAATTGCGTTTGGGTTCGGAATTGCTTCATCGTCACTTATTCTCGCTATGATACCTGATGTGACACCGAGAGCAATGCATGGAACCGCAATCGGCATCTACGGGTCCATGGAAGACTTGGGTATGATTATCGGGCCACTAGTTTACGGATTTGTTTGGACAACATTCGCTCCTGTATGGATATTCGGCGCCGCATCAATATCACAATTCATCGGAGCATTGCTCATTTACAGGGTAAAAGAACGCAACAACTCTCAATCTTCGAAAACTTGACGCGCGCGATGACATCGTCCGAAATAACTTCAAATGTTCCTCAGAAGCTCTTGAACTCATGCTTGCGGACTCAAAATCGTTGACGATATAATATTCGATTTTCGGGTTTGTATAGAAACGCGTAGTTCGAATGGCGATTCTCCGTATTGTGACTCTTTTTTGGTTGATGAAACATTCGAAACATCAGTGTCTCTTGATGCGTACATTGATATACCACTTCCCATCGGAGAAGGGGTTCGGAAGATATGAACGTAACACAACAACAAATCTCGGCAGCATTACTGCTAACCTTCTCAATCCTCTCCCTCACAACAACCGTCACACTCGCAGATCAACAGACTCAGATCAAACTAGAAACCATCACAATCACCGCTTCCGGGACCGCGACACCAATCGGCAGCGGCCCATCAGGAACAGCAACCTTAACCCTCAACGGTATTGCCTACACGAACTCGAACCATTGGCTTATGGTACAAAACGTTTCAGGTTCGCTCCAAATTGGCTCGACATCCTACACCATCATAGATGGACACGGAAGTGTAAGTGCTGCAGACGCAGCCGCAATATTCGCGGAAACAAACGACGGAAAGGGCCAATTAATACTTCAAGGAACAATGACTGGAAACACAGCGACGTTTGACATGCCGAGCCAACTTGCCTCCACCTCATACCTCAGTTTGTCCGGAACGATCACTACTTCCCCTACTCAGCAGACCACTAACCTTGCCGTAAGCTCAACAAACACAGTCGGCAGCGCGACAACGTCTGCAGCAATTCACACTAATGCAACTCGAACAAGCAATGCAACGTCCCCCGTATCATCTACGATTCGAAATACTACGACGACAGCCAACACATCTGCAGTAATCAATCCAACCATGCAAATCTCGAATACGGCTGCAAGCTCAACTTCGGTATACCCCTCAAGTACAACTTCCTATAATTCAAGTAGTACTTCGAGCGCCTTGACGCCCACTCAAAGTAGTTCGGCCGGACCTGGGCAGCATAATCTAGTTATTAGTATAGCTCAGGGACAGGGAGAGATTTGTGTAACTAGTCAACAATTCATGCCAGTATGCACAACGGCAAGCCAAACGGTCGTAGTCAACAATGGTGATATGGTTAACTTCGACTCGGATGCAGTCAGTGGATTCGCGTGGGACCATTACGATGGTTTAGGAATTGGGCAAGCGCAGAACTTCAATGCCAACATAACACAGGACAGCACGATTGGCGCCTACTTTATTCCAACACAGGCACAGGCTGCGAATTTTACCTCGATCGACCCTTCAAATGACAGTGTCACGACAATTAGTACAACCGTGACTAATTTGACAACATTTCCGGTAGCGACATCAAACGATGTTACAACAACAGTTGTTAACGCTCCGGCTACCTCGGCAACGATACCAATGCTAAGCAATTACACTATCTCCACAGCTCAAAGTACGGGCCAGACTTTCTACGTAACCCAAACCGCGGCAAACACAACTGTAACCAACACTGTAACGACGACCGTGGCAAACGTCACGGTGACTCAAGCGAACTCAACAACCACAGTAACGACGACAACGACCGTTGTAACCACAGGACCTTAAGGCCCACACATCTTTTTCGAATTCTCAGTAGGCAATCCAGTTCCGTTAAAGTGACACAACAGAAAAAATGGAATTTAGACGCCCCAATTCGGCATTGTCTAATTCGATTGTTTGGCCGGCAGTTTCCGCGAGTAGGCGTCGGCCACCTTCCCAAGTTTCCAAGCGAGGTACAGCACGGTCACAACGACCACCGCGCCTAGGATCGCCCTGACTACCAAGCCCACGAACAATAGACCAATTGGCAGAGGCATTTTCTTCACCTTCAACGCGCGACTAGGTGATGGCGATAAAAGGAATTGCGTATGAATCGTCTAGACCTATCAACCAACATCGCGCTCCAGACTTTTCTTGCAACCGATAAACCGACAGAGATCCCCACATTGGTGGACGGTTCAATGTCTAGGTTCAGATGACCAGGAGGTTGGTAAGTTTCCGTCGATCTAGGAAGCAATTGTTTCCTTAATCACTAATTACTGAATTTGCAAATGCCTTATAGATGTTGCAGCTAGGCACACATTTCGGCGTTAGTATTGTCTGTAGATGAAGCCAAGAAGCTCGAGATGCGAACCCCGAAATCTAAAGCAATATATGAAAAAGCAAAAATCCACGTACCTTTCGGCGTCCACAGTACGTACCGATATTCTGAACCTTATCCAACTTACTTTACGCGTTCTAAAGGAACGAAATTGTGGGACGTTGATGGAAACGAGTACACGGACTACAACATGGGTTTCGGTGTGTTAGTTGCCGGCCACGCTCACCCAGTCGTAGTTGAGGCTATTAAGACGCAGGCCGAGAGTGGAACTGACTTCGGTTTTGAGTGGGAGGAGACGCCGAAGTTCGCTGAAATACTGTGCCAGAGATTTGGTGTCGATCAAGTACGGTTGTCAAATACGGGTGCCGAGGCAACTATGTATGCAACTCGGTTTGCACGGAGTTTCACTGGCAGAAATAAGATAGTCAAATTCGAAGGATGCTACCACGGTGGCAACGAAACCCTGCTTGTAAGCGTCAAACCCTCAGAGAGTAAAGAGGGTGAGAGGCGTCATCCCAACCAGGTTCCATCATCCAAAGGGATCCCTGAGGGATTTTATAGAAATACTCTCGTCGCACCATTCAACGACCTTGCAGCCGTTGAGGAAATCGTTGAAAAAAATCGTGCAGATGTCGCTGGAATGATTCTTGAGCCCATTCCAATGAACATGGGATACGTACTACCGAAACCAGGCTTTCTAGAGGGGTTAAGAAAATTGGCTGATGATTATGGGTTCGTTCTCATCTTCGACGAAATCAAGACCTGTGGCAAATTCTACGGAGGAATATCAGAATACGTGAACGTGAAGCCTGACCTTATCACGCTAGGAAAAGCGATTGGAGGCGGCGTCCCAATCTCAGCGATTGCTGGGAAAAGCAAGATAATGGAAACGATCGTTCCAGGTGTCGTTAGTCATGCAGGCACTTTCAACTCCAATCCCTTATGCGTCGCCGCAGGCATCGCCACGTTAACTAAAGTGTTGACTAAGAACGCAATGAGTAAAGCAACAGAATTGAGCAACTCGCTCGCGAGGGGATACGGGGACATAATCAAGGATACGGGCCTCATCGCTTGCATGTCAAACGCTGGTCTGAGTGGGGCTGTCGCTTTCTCACCTAACCCTGTGACTGATTGGAGAAGCTTCCAGGCGTGTGACACTGGAAAATGGTTCGCCTACTGCTTCGCCATGATGAACCACGGAATTATACCCGCCGGCCCATCACCGGACGAACAGTGGACCGTGTCAGTGGTTCACACGAAAGAGGAAATTGAAGAACACTTAGAGGCGTTCAAGGCAGTCGTTCCTTACGTTAGGTCATACACTCAGAAGGCAGAGATTTCGGAAGCAGTTTAAAGACGAGTCTCACGATCTGCTTAAGACTGCACCCATATCTTGCTCTAGGAACGGATTGTCAGTGTAGTCAACCGGCACATCAACGAGTGACGGTTCATTCAGTCCGAGGGCTTCCTCCAAGATCGAAGGAAGCTCCTTGGCGTTAGTGACTTGAAAGCCTCTGATCCCAAACGACTTCGCTAGCCCCAACAGGTCAGGATTAGTGAATTCGGTTCCAGTTGTTCGCCCGAACTTATTCAGCTGCTTCCATCGAATGCTTCCGAACCCTCCATCTCGCAAGACGAGGTTCACAGTAGCAGCCATTTCCCTCTTGGCAGTTTCAAGTTCATGTACCATCATCAGGAACCCACCGTCTCCACTTAGGGTTAACACTCGTCTATCCGGCTGTGCAAGTTTGATCGCTATGCCGCCTGGGAGGGCGATGCCCATAGAGGCAAAACCGTTTGAGATGAACATGGTCTTAGGCTTGTAGGCCTCGAAGAACCGTCCCAACCATATTTTATGCGCTCCCACATCTGAAACCAGAATATCATCCTTTGCCATGCATTCTCTTAGTACTTTGAGAATGACTGGAGGTTTCAGCGAGCCTTTGCTTTCGTCACTCCATGAATCCAATCGGTTGAGAATTTGAACCCGCAAGGCACTAACCCTCTCAGCATCTTTAGGAGCGTGAGAGGCTTCACGGATAAGTTCAATCGATTCACGTATATCTGCGACGATCTCGACATCAGTCGTGTAATGTGACGAAATCTCTGCCGGCGTGAAGTCTATGTGTATGATTCTCTTCTCGCCACGCCGATTCCAAAATTTCGGGTCATATTCAACAAAATCGTAACCCACGCAGATCACGAGATCCGTTGTGTTGAATCCTACTCGCTCGTAATCGTGTACCTGCAGTCCCATTGTGAGTAGACTCATCGGAGAGCTCCACGGAATCGCGCCCTTACCCATTAGCGTGTGAGCGACAGGGATGTGGAGTTCTTCAGCGAACTCCGTTAGCTCCAGAGACGCGCCGCCGCGAATTACTCCATTACCTGCAAGGATCATTGGGCTATGGGCTGCGGCTATCAGTTCCACTGCTTTCTGCAAACTTTTCCGATCTGGTGACGGGCGTCGAGTGACTTCCCAAGTTAATGGCTTGCCGTCGGTTTCCTGCTCCGCACTGTCGATCGGAAGTTCGATGTGCGTAGAGCCTGGTTTTTCGGTTTGAGCTGTCTTGAACGCTTTCCTGGTGATCTCTGGAATACTTGCGGCGTTCTCTATTCGCGCATTCCACTTCGTGATTGGGCTAAAGAGTTCAAGGACGTTGATGTATTGATGCGATTCTCTGTGAATATTCCCCAATGCCTCTTGAGCGGTGAGTGCTACTAACGGAGCTCGATCCAAGTAAGCATCGGCAACGCCGGTCACAAGGTTCGTAGCACCCGGCCCGAGCGTCGACAAACAAACCCCCGCATGCCCAGTGAACCTACCGTAAACATCCGCCATAAATGCCGCCGCCTCCTCGTGACGAGTTGTAACGAAACGAATCGTGCTATCGTGCAACGCATCCATCAGATCGAGGTTTTCTTCACCAGGAATCCCGTAAGCGAACTTTACCTTTTCATTTTCCAGGCATCGTACGAGCAGTTCAGCCGATTTCAATCCGATCCCACGCAGTCTATGCACTCATTGCACAATATTCCATAAAAAAGAGCTCCAAAATCAGTCCAGACACGGACGTTTTCTACATTTCGCAAGTATGAAATAACAGCTCCGTGGCTGGTTCTCCGGTCTGAATTGTCTGAGAGAAAGCTGCGGTTTAGATTGCGAAGAGGCAACTTTGAGGTGGAGTTAGAGGGCGAGTTCGATTACGTTCGTGGAAAATTTGAGGAATTCATGAAATCGCAACCCGCCGCCGTCGCGACAGTGGGAGTTGGAGGCGAGCCGGCGCCTCAAACCTTTGCTCCAGGCGAAGAGCTTACAGGAATACTTGAGACTACTCCCGATGGAAAATTACATTTCACAATTCCGTTCGACAGAATTTCCGCTAAAGAGGCCATTGGCCTGATACTATACGGTAGCAATCCTACCCCAATTGAGGATGCAAGGTTGATCGAGCTGCTAGGCACCAGCTGGAAAGCAGTCAAGGACAATGTTGTTCGCGCCAGAATTAGTGAATTGAGAAAGGAAGGGAAGCTAATTGCTGAGGGGGGACGTTATTCCCTCTCGGGCGCGGGGATTCAGTGGATTAGCCAGGATGTACTTCCGAAACTTAGGCCCGCCTCTTCGTAGGACGCTTAAGAATACTAAACATCCTATGATTCCAGAAAAAGTGTTCTTGGGCCATACGGCCCATGAACGGGTGGATTCGTTTTCGGAGTGTTTTATGGAGATGGGGGAGCGTTTGTGGGTTGGATGGAGCTTACGTTGATGTAGCTGGTCGGACACGATTGGCCGTTAGTTCCAGAGTTTGGTCCTTGGAAGAGTTCACCCTTCACAATCACCCAGGTCCCTATTGCTGGGTGCGATGAGGGCAGGTTCTGTAACGCGTAGTGGTCGTATGGGTTCTGCGCAACCGTTAGCGTCGGAACGGAAAGTTCTACGCATCCGTTTTGGTCTTGGATCAGGTATCCCACGCATTGCACATTGTTTCCGACTCCTGTACTTGAGCAAGAATCATAGTTGTAGGGTGGGTTACAACCCACGCCTGTAACGCATGCTTGCTGGTAGGCATTTCCCGCCACAGCTGTGGCTGTCGCGGTGGTTTGGGCTGAATTGGTCACTGTGCTAAATGCCGTCACTGTTTGGGTCTGGGGACTTTGCATATTCGTAACGAACTGTTGCTGTTGCTGAGTCACTACCATGGTTTGTGGGTTCATCGACGAATATCCAACGTACCCTAGGCTAAGTATTATGGCAACGATTGCGACTCCGATAACTCCTAGCGCTACTTTGCTTAGCAATCTTCAACACTCACAATGGGAGCGAATGGAAAGTTGGTTAAGCCTATCTCCACCGAGTGGAATGCAATCAGTTTAGGTGGAACCCGTTAGGACGTCGATCGTGTGATCCACTTACAAGATGAATGATTGAGCTCTAACATAGCTGCTGCATTCGAATAACTCTTAATCAATTCGAAGAGGCCAAATTCGAAGAGATTATTTCAATTTTCAAACGACGTCGAAGTTGTCGTATTCGAAGCGGTAAACTGACCAAAATCCCCACCGAACTCGGGCGTACGCCCGCGTTAACTCGAGTCTATTGATGTGGGCCTGAGGGCTGTGCACTGGCTTGTTTTTCGAGCCACTCCAATCGTCGAACTCCGCGTTCGGTAATCGAATACGTGAACTGACCCGCCGAGCGGATTCTGTTCAGCAGGCCCTGCCTATAGTAACGCATTAGCGCCATTCGAACTGCGTGAATCTCAAATTTCGATTCTGGGCGTGTCATGAGGTTCTGTGAAAGGGCGTTGCTATCCATCGGTCCATGATCCGCCAATGTGCGAAGTAGAAGCCGCTTTAACTCGTTGTAATCCAAGGTTATCGTATCAATAACTGTTCTCAATTCTTAAACGTTACATTTTTGAGCTTGCGCACGTTAGAGAATGTGTGAACCGAAGAAGAGTAACACCTAGCGGAACTATCAGTTCTAACATAATCCTGCTCTAATCTGCACAAAGTATTGTGTCTGACCAAAGTAACATCTAGCGGGTGTAATTTGCACTTCAAACCTTTTATACCGTGTAGGATTGAAAGTGAAATGAAAGTAATTGCCAGAAGGTCAGCAAAACCTCACAAATCTAGCCCAACCGCTAGACGTCACTATTCGATACGGAACCCTAGAGAAGAGAATAACAGGTTCACCAAATGAGGTCGCAATGGAAGTTTTCACGTTCCTCACAAAGGCGATACCGGAACTGGAGCTAGCCTCTCATCTTTCGCTTAATGTTGACATCGCCGATTTAGCAAGGGCGTGTGAAGGCGTTTTAGCCGTCACCCCAGAAGGCGTTGTTGTCACTGTACCGACCGACTCTCTTGCCGATCGGGAATTGCTGCTCCTACACCTAGCAAA
>DATIYC010000072.1:0-14096 GCA_035517955.1 Candidatus Acidiferrales bacterium
GTCCCTGGTGAAGTGAAAGCTCTCGCGGAAATAAGGTGGATGAAACCAGAGGTCGTCGTTGAAGTGGGTTATATGAATATGACAAAGGATCATAAATTGCGGTCACCGAGGTTAGTGAGGTTCAGATCCGACAAGAAACCTGACGAATGCCGACTGTATGAACACTAAGATGAATGATGGAATATGGCGAGGTTTTGGGTTGGAGTTTCAGGATTCAGTTACGCTAGTTGGAAGGGAGTCTTCTATCCTGAAGCTACTAAATCAAATGAGATGTTACAAGCCTACGCCAACCAACTCAACTCGGTTGAAATCAACTCAAGCTTCTACCATATGCCAACACGGGGAACCACCGCGAAATGGGCAAAGGCTACGCCGGAAAAATTCCGGTTTAGCTTCAAGACCAACCGTAAAATCACTCACTTTATGAAACTAAAAGGAGTCAAGGAAGAATTCGATTTCTTCCTCGAAGGATTAAGCCCGGCTGATAGGAGGTTGGGATGCGTACTCATACAGCTTCCGCCTTACATGAAACAAGACTATGAAACATTGGAAAATTTCCTTAAACAAAAACCTGAGTCAACGCGGATCGCAGTTGAGTTTCGTGACACTTCGTGGTTCGGCGAGAAATTGAACAAAATACTGTCGAAGTACAACGCGGCGTTGTGTGTAGCTGAGACTGAGGACATGAAACCAGTCCTTGAGCACACAGCGAGTTTCGCTTACGCTAGGCTGCGTCACGACACCTACTCGAAAACCCGACTCAAAACGTGGTCCGAGAAGATGAAGAAATATGCATCTGGCTTGGATGATTGTTTTGTTTACTTCAAGCATGATGAGACTGGGGATGCGGCGAAGAGGGCGGTTGATTTTCAAGCCATGTTGAATGGTTAATCGTCGGTTTTCGTCTTAAAGATTAACCAGTTCTTTTGCTTAAACCGAACTAGGGCATACTTGCCCGTCAATCGTTTTCCGTTAAGCCAGAACTCATACATGTCATCGGTTCGAATCTTCAACCTGAAGGTACCCTTGTCCCAAATCTTCACGGATCCTGCACCGTATTGGCCTTGTGGAATCGCACCTTCAAATGAAATGTAATCGACTGGGTGGTCCTCTACTTCCACAGCCAGCCTTCGCAACCCCGGTTCTTCCGGTGGGCCACGTGGAACCGCCCAACTCTTCAGGACACCATCTAGCTCTAATCGAAAGTCCCAATGCAAATGACTCGCACGGTGTTCTTGCACCACGAAACGTCTTCGGTCGGTTTTTTTGACTTTCGCGGCAGGTTCCGGCGTACGCGTGAGTCGCCGCTTCTTTTTGTAACTCTCAAGGGTCACTTCGTTGACTCTCGCTGTAGGCAACTACTCTTCTTGGCTACTTGGCATTTGTCGTTTTGCGGCGACTATATTCCCATTAGTCGCTCTCTCGGGAAATATTATACGTAGTACCCGAAGACGTGAGTGTGTGAGATACCTTGCCTTACTGCCCAATGTGTGGTAAAGCGGTCGAAGCATCTTACCGCTTCTGTCCCATTTGCGGAGCGGCTCAACTCTCGACTCCAGCCTCACTTCCTTTAACTTCGCCACAATCAGGGCAGACTCAACTCTCCGTGTCGACCCAGAAGCACACAGGGCTTTGGTATCTCGTCCCCTTGATCTTTAACATCATCGGAGGTATAGTAGGCTACTTAGCAATCGAGAGAGACAACAAGCCGATGGCCAACCGGCTACTCATAATCGGTATCGTGATGTTCGGCCTAGGTTTGAGCACAGCTTTCATTATCCCATTTATGATTAGCTCGCTATCGCCACATGCCCAATCTACTCAATCCACTACACCTGCTCCAAACTTCACTTTGCCCGAAGTGAACGGTGAGGGGTTGACGGACCAATCCTTTACACTATCATCAACGACCGGAAAAGTAGTGCTCTTGGAATTCTTCGAACCTTGGTGCAACCATTGCCAAGACATGGCCCCGACCCTAAAGTCACTATACACGCAATTCTCGAGCCAGAGCATCGTTTTCGTGTCCGTTGCAGGACCGTGGAACGAATCAACGGCGCGCGACGCCGCCAACTTCATTACAACAGAAGAAACCAATTGGACATACGTTTATGATGGCTCACAAATTGCCTTCCACCACTATAACGTTACGCAGGTGCCGTCCTTTTTCGTCTTAGGTAAAGACGGGAGAATCTCGAGTTCGTTCGTGGGCGAGCAAACAGAATTTACACTTGCCGCGGCAATTACAGCAGCGGAATACGCCTGAAGCTTACCTGAAACGCATAAACGGACAGGGAAGCCTAAGAGGGTTCCTGACTTCAATGAAACTGGTAAGGAAATACGCCGAAAGGAAATATTATTCGTGATTCCTTACTAACGAGGGCCGAGAAGGTTGGAGACCATACATGTCCTATATGTTGGCGACAACATCGATGTATTAACGATAACTCATGCGGGCTACGATGTTTTTTTCAATAGTCACCTGGTCCGAGAAAACTGCTTAGAGGCCGCACTAAATCGGGACTCCCAATTTTCTGTCAAGAGGTTATGGGGGACCTCAGTAGACAGTGAGTTTCCTAACACCCTGGCAGACCTGGGAAAATACCAAGTACTGATTCTGAGTGATGTTAGCAGCGACAATCTTCGGCTCCATTCGGACATAATGAAGGGCCTTAGAGGAACAGATCGGTTGAAACTCGTTCGGGAGTTTGTGGAAAACGGTGGAGGATTTCTCATGTGTGGCGGATACCTTTCTTTCGGAGGATACCATAACACAGGTCGGTATCACGCTACGCCGATAGAGGAGGCGTTACCGGTCTTGATAAAGGATGGCGACGACCGAGTAGAAGTCACTGAAGGCTTCAGTTTCTCAGTAGGCTCGGAGGATCATCCAATAGTTCGAGGGGTCGATTGGAAAAAATCCGACTTCTACCTGCTTGGCTACAATAAGTTGACAGCAAAGCCTGCAGCCAGCATACTCGCAACGTTTTCTCATGACCCGATAATCACTGTATGGGAACTAGGAAGGGGTAGAAGCATGGCTTTTGCTTCTGATTGTAACCTTCATTGGGCAGGTAGTTTCGTGAATTGGGAAGGCTACGCGAAATTCTGGCAGCAATCAATAAGATGGCTTGCTAAGAAACTCTAACGAATCGTTCGAATGCTGGCAATGTTTCCCAGAGCTAGCCTGAGGTTAGCTGATAACTGAGAACTTTGTCTTTTGACAAGTTGACTATGACTCCACGGAGTATGCCTTCGCCGTACTCACTGCCGGGGTTGATGCACATCGTTCGTCCTAGGTTCGCTATGCTTCTGGACTCGTGGATGTGGCCATGTAGCCCGAGTAACGGTTGATATTTCTCAATTGCGGCACGAACCGAGGTGCTCCCAACCCCTGTCGTGACAGGTTGACCTGCTTGAGTTACTACCCTTGGAGGGTCCACGCTCGCATCTAACTGGTAGGCTGTGTCGAGTGTTGAGCCCGCGGGTGGTGCGTGTAGGTTAAAAACTGAGTTTTTAACGTCCTTCACCTGAGCGACCATCTCGTCGATTAGTTCCTTCAACCGTTCCTCTGATACATCGCGAGGGCATTTCCATGGGGTTATGTTGACTTCCCCGAGGGTTACCATCTCATGGTTATCATCCAACTTGAGCACTTTGTGCTCTGCGTTCACAACGTAATTCGAAGAGCTCAGGATCGGCTCTACGTCTGGTAGGTCATCGTTACCCGCCGTCATGATGCAGGTGATGCCCGTATCCCGATACTTCTCTTCCGCCAGTTTAACCCATTTTTGCAGTCGCTCGAACATCAGTTTCTTGAATAACTCGTCAACTTGTTTGGGATCATCTTGGAGTTTTTTCTTCCCATCTTCATCGGTTCGAAACGGATAATAGCCCGTGTTAGAGATCGTTTCCTCAAGTTTCGCTAGTTCTTGTTCAGTTGTGCTGCGTTGTTCTTGCCCGAAGAGTTTGCTAGTGTAGACACCGTCTGCTCCCTTTACGATAGGGACCACCATTTTTCCTGTGATGTCTCCGCAGCACATGACGATGTCAGCTTCATAGTACTCGCCTGCGCTTAGGAATTTTCTAAAAGTTCTCTCACTGCCGTGAACATCCGTCACGAAAAAGATTGAAGTGTACTTCTTGTTTTTCTTGGGTTTGTTAGTCATGGTGGCTCTTCCTCAGTTTCTTCTTTCGCTCCAGTGTGCTTTCATTAATTCTTTTAGTTGAAGTCCACTACGATTTAGGTTGCAAACTTCTCCGGTCTAAGCACTGACTCATTTCGTATGGAAATGAAAGAGGAGGAGTCTCCACCCTATGCGGGTGGAACTTCCTTAAACGCACGTTCGATTTTGATTCCTTGGCTTGCTCTGTAGTATTTGTTGGCTAGATACCATACGAAGGGTACGATGTAGAGCATTGCAGCGAAGCCCAGTGCCAACGTTGTTCCAGGCCATATGCCGTAGCCTGGGTTGGTAAAGTACTCCACAATCGCCCAGATGTCTGTGGCTAGTCCGACGATGCCGCATATTGTGATAGCTGGGAATCCTGCAATCTTGTACTTACTTACAGGGGATGCTTCGTACAGGTTCTTGGCTTTCCATGGGAAGACTATGCCTCCGACTATTGATGCAGCGAAGCCTATGAACTGGGCCATGAGCGCCAGTTGGAGTAGGCCGCCAAGGGCTGGATATCCGGTCAGGATGACTGCGGCTACGCAGGAGAGCGCAGTTAGCAAAACCAGAATGTTGTCTGGAGCTCCACGCTTGTTGACATGTCCAACCCAACTCGGCAATAGCCTGTCGAAAGACTGGGCAAGCAATATTCTTGATCCGCCTAGAAATCCGTTAAACAAGCTGTTGGCCATAGCACCGGCGAACCCTAGACCAATTATGACTGCAATAATCGCATTGTCCGACACGTTTGCGAATAGTGCGTAGGAACCGAGGTATGTGAAACCCGGCGGTGACTGGCCGTTTGTTACTAAATACCCGATTGATCTTGAAAATTCCTGCCCAAAGTAATCGTATGCCCATGCTGATCCTACAGCGAACGTAACAAACTGTAGTAGGATGGCTCCGAATTGAGTCCACCAAGCGGTCTTGAATGATTGCACTCCCTTAATTTCTCCTACCAGTTCCATACCGAAGGAGACGGCGGTCCAAAGGCCGTAGTATAGGGCAGCTAGTCCGATCGTGTCAGTCCAACTGAATCCAACGTCCGGATTGAAGCCAGCGCTCTTCGCTTTGGCTATGATAGCGTGATACCAGTCTGGATTGGACTGGAAGAGGTTTTGATAGGAGTTGAAGTTGGTTATGAAGGTGGATTGGGGAATCGTGGCGAACATTGCGGCTACGATTATCAATGCTAAGAAGCCGAATACGATAATGAAGTAGTTCTGGAAGACCACGTACGCTCTCATTCCTCTCAACATTACGAAGCAAGCTATCCAAAGCAGAACTATTGAGATGGCGCAAGCGACCCAGATATTAGCAAACCATTGAGCTGCACCAATCAAAGCAGCGTCTCCTGTTGCACGTCCCACGAAATCTAGCATTGCGGGGATAATTGTAAGGGCGATCGTGTTACCAGCCAAGTAATCCCAGAAAATCTGCCACCAGACCATGCCAGCGTTCGTGACAACGAACCCCACGAGTCCGCTTACGAGTCTACTTGAGAAGACATAATCTCCACCACTTCGGGGCATCGCGCTAATCAGACCAGAATATGTGACCCAACGAACGGCGAACAGGGCCACTAGTATGGTCATTGCGAGAAACACATTGGCTCCAGGGAAAAGTGCTGGGCCAAGGAAGAAGTAGAACGTAACGCCGTAGAAACCAGCGATGACCAAGTAACCATAAAACATGGCATCTCTTGGCGTTAATGTTCTGATGACGCCCGAAGACCTTCTAAGAAATACGTCGCTGCCTGTCAAATTTCGTCAAATCGGTTCGTGAATGGCTTGTGAATTTAATTCTTTTGTTAAAGAATCTTAGCACGCAACTGGACTTTCATTTCCTACCAGAATCTACCAAAATACGTACTTCCGTCAACATTCTAAATACTCTAGGGTTCTCATTACATTAAATCAAGCATCTACATCCATCGATTTCAGCACGACCTTAGAGATGCGTGGTCATCCATTTTTTGAATTCTGATCGTATTTTGTGAACTTGCGTACAGTATCATGGTTCGCGGCTAACGCATTTGCACATCCTGTTATGGTTCAGAGCCGAAACGCATAAGATTTGAAGAACTAGTCACTGGTTTTCGTGGTTATCTTGGCGAAGATGGAGATTTCGGTAAACCTCGGGGAAAACGATTATGATCCCCAGGAATTTGTGGACGCGACCGTTTACGCTGATCGACTCGGTTTTCGAACTGTTTGGTTTGGCGATCACATTTTTCCGTGGTACCATTCTGGGAAGCGTTCTTCTTTTTGCTGGTCGATGATGAGTGTAGCGTTAGAGAAAACCAAGCATGTGAAAGTGGGTCCGTGGGTTACTGTACCAACAGGGGCAAGGTATCATCCTGCAATAATCGCCCAAGCAGCCGCGACTCTCGATAACATGTACCCGGGTAGAGTCTTACTTGGGGTCGGCACAGGTGAGGCGCTTAATGAGCGCCCGTTTTGGAACGGGAATTGGCCGACTTGGGATGAAAGAAAGGACAGACTCGTGGAAGGCATTAAGCTGATAAGGCAATTATGGGAAAATCCCGAGCCATTCAAGTTTGAAGGCAAATACTTCTCATCCGAATTCTACTACCTCTACACCAAACCCCAGAAGAAGATTCCAATATACTTCTCCGCAATCGGAAAGAAGGCAGCGCGTGAGGCAGGTGCCTGCGCCGATGGCTTGATCACGATAAGCCCTAGGAATGACCCAAAGAAGCTAGCGGAAACCATCCTCCCGGCATACAGAGAAGGAAGACAACAAGCAGGCAACGAAGGGTTAGGGACGATAGCGTGTGAACTCGTCTTCACTTTCGATGAACCAGACGCTCTAATCAAGAATGCGTGGAGAACCCTAGGCATTTGCAGAAAAGACTCCTGGAGCATCCCAACGCCGGTCGCTGTAGAAGAAGAAGGGAGAAAAGTTACAGAGGATGATTTACGGAAGAACATGCACTTCTGCAAGAACTGGAAGGACGTAGTCAAAGTCATCGAAGAATACAAGAAAGCAGGCGTCAACCACGTCACCACCTACACCGGATGCAACAAGAAACTAATCCGTGCTTTCGCAAAGAATGTCCACGATGTCTTCTAACCGGTAAACCGCCAACCGCTAGTAACTGGTGGTCGACATGAGTCTGATTGGAATCGATGTCGGCTCCACCGGAACAAAAATCTCAGCCTACAACCAAGACGGTAAATCGCTTGGCAGTGTTTACGCAGCTCATACACCCCAACATCCCTTTCCCGGAGCCTGGGAACTTGACCCGGAAGAGATATGGAACAACGCCGCAGACGGCCTACGGCGTCTGAACGCAACTGAACCATTAAAACAAATGCCGCCTCGTGCCATTGCCGTTTCCGCTTCAACGAGAGAAGGCTTCCCAGTAGATGTACAGGGAAGATCTCTCGGTCCATGCATCATGACCGCGGACACACGAGAGAGCGGTTTGGAGAAAACCATTTCGAAAGCGTATTCGACTGAAGAATGGTTCGAGTTCTGCGGACATACGCCTGAGCGCATGGATCCAGTATGTAGGATTCTCTGGTGGGAAAAGAATCATCCAGAGGTAATGCGCAAAGCGAAGTATTTCGTCGGATGGGGCGAATTCCTAGCCCTACGCCTTACGGGCAAAGCCGTCGTCGATTACAGTCACGCTGGACGCTTCCTGGTTTACGACTTCAGAACACACCAATGGTCCCGTAAACGTATTTCAGAATTCGGAATAAACGCGGAACTTTTGCCGGAAATTCGACCATGGGGAACCATTATTGACCCAGTTCCAAGAGATATAGCGAAGAACCTAGGATTCACCAAAGATGTAAATCTCACAATGGGAGCAAATGATGCTGTTTGCACTTTGCTGGGAGCTGGCGTCTCCAAGGTCGGCACGGGTGGATTAATTAGCGGATCATGGGAGAACACTATTCTCCCGGTTGCAGAACAACCCTCCCCTTCTGTCCTCATCAATGCCGGCGTGTCTATCGGGCCTTACCCCGGAAAGGCAAGTTGGATGATCTATGGGCTCAGCCCGACTGGAAGCGCCACGCTCAACTGGGCTAGAGATCTAGTTCACTTGAACATTGAAGACGCCGAAAGCATGTTAGGTCGACTGGGTGATGGCCCGGGACATGTGCTTGCCGTTCCACACGTTTCTGGAGCAACGGCGGTTTGGGTTGGAGGAAGTGGGCTTCGCGCCGCATTAATTGGAATGACATTAGCAACATCACCGATTGACACAATCAAAGCTTTCATGGAAAGCATCGCCTACGATACGCACTTTCTGCTTGAAACACTCAGAGCAGGTGGAGCGAAAATAGACATGCTGCGTGGAGTTGGTGGCGGAGTGAGATCGGATTGGTGGACGCAGCTCAGAGCAGATCTCTTTGGAACCGCCATTGAAACAGTCGACCAACCAGAACTCGGTACGTTGGGCGCGGCGCTTCTGGCGGGTAAGGCAGTCGGGATGTGGGATGATGTTGAAGGAAAAGCAGGAGAGTTCACGCGCGCAAGTAAACGCTACCAACCCAACCCGAAACGCGCGAGCTTGTACAAGGAACGCATCGAGTTCTACAGAAATCTGATGACGGACTGGTTGACGAAAGATTGGAGTCCGCTCTCAAATCAATCTAAACAAGCATCATGATGATGATTTCACTGGATGGGTTATCGATGAAAGGAGAGCTTGTAACGATCCATACATTGGAGGAAAAATGATGCCATCACGTCCGATTAAGAAAGCGCGGTACGATGGAATGAGTACGCTCGTTCTGGAAAATGACCTAGTTAGGGCAGTTGTGGTACCTGAACTTGGCGCCCGTATCCTAAGCCTGATCTACAAACCTTCAGAAACCAACTTCGCATGGCACAGCCCTGATGCCCCGCTCGAAAAACCAAAAGCTGAACTGGAAAACGTCAGCGGATTCTTCGATTGCGTGCCAACAACAGACCCATGCACATTCAAAGGTAGAAACTTGCCGTTAGGGGGCGAAGTTTCATCTGTTCCGTGGCGAATCTTGAAAACGGAACGGACGAGTAAGGCTGCTCTGATTAGAGCAGAGGCAAAATGTTCAATTTACCCGTTTGTGATACGGAAGGAAATTTCTCTAACCAAGAATAAACCTGTCTTATCTTTACAATATGAGCTTCGCAACACGTCGAATGAAACATTGGAGTACCACTACAGCAGCCACAATACTCTTCAAGTAACTCCCTTTCATCGGCTAGTTCTGCCAAGTGAAGTATCGAAAGTGAAGCTCGGGTATGAGGGCCAGTTTGGCAAGATGGGGGAAGAAATCCCATGGCCTGAGGCTCCCGATAGAAAAGGAGAACGGATCGACGTTAGCAAGATTCGCGATCCATGCGAAAAAACCATGGAAAACCTATACACGGATAGATTGAAGGAAAAATGGTGCGCTCTCGTCAACGAGTCTCGAAAAGAAGCGATCGGATTCCGGTTCGAAGGAGACGCATTACCTTACATCCTCCTGTGCACAAACAACTCTGGATGGAGAGGGTACTACTTCGCTGCCATCGAGCCAGTAACCGGGCGACCTGACAACCTCGACGTCGCCGTCAACCAATGGCAGGACTACGCAACGCTGAAACCGAAAACGAAAGTTAACTGGAAACAAACAATCATCCTAGCTAACAACGTTAAGCACGTTGAGAAGATTGAGAATGAAGAAATCATTCAAACCTAATAGTTGCAAGCAACCAGTAAGAGGATGAAGCATGACAAGTGCGTCAATTAAGCAGAAAACTTCCGAACTCCAACTGAAAAAAGAAATTTGCAGAGTCGGTAAAGCAATGAACTCCTCAGGACTCTGCGCGTATCTAGGCGTATATGCACCAGGTAACCTCAGCGCTAGGCTACCCGGCTCGGATAGGGTAATCATTAGCCCAAGCGGTTTAGACAAGGGATCGTTGAAGCCAGCCGATCTGGTTGTTGTCGATTTAAATGGCCAGAGAGTGGAAGGAAAGTACAAGGTTTCAACTGAGACACCAACGCACTGCGCAATCTACCGCAAGCGACCGGACGTCAACGCAGTTGTGCACGCGCACTCACCGGGTGGTCTGGCGTTCGCAGTTGCACACCAAGAGATACCAGCAACAACGATAGAGTTAGCGGCAGTATCTGGGGCGCGAGTTCCATTGGCAAAGTACGCAACGCCCGGAACCGAAGCTTTAGCATCGGCTACGGTGGAGGCTCTTGGGAACGGCGAAGCGGTGATCATGGCAAACCATGGCATAGCCGCGGTCGGCGCTACCTTGGACGAGGCATTCAACAATGCGCTAAGCGTCGAATTTACAGCTAGAATAAACATCAACGCAAAAATGCTTGGCGGCCTTGCAGAACTCCCAGAAAACGAGGTAAGCGGAATCAGGGATTATGTGTTGAAGAAGTACGGGCAAAAGTAGGTTCTAAACGTCAAGATACAACATATCACAATGCTATGACAATAAGACCAAGTCTCTTCTGCTAATGAACACATTTCGCCCAATTAATCTGACAAAATCGACTCCGCTGAGAATTCTTAGTGTCTGTCGTGTGTTCCTAGCATCATGGGATGAGCGTAGGTATGAAAACTGCGTTCGAGGCGTAGGATTACGTATGCTTCGCCTAAGGCGCGTGAACTATCGATTTGAAATCTTAGATGCTTCTCGAACGATTTTCCATCTTTCGAGAAAAACATCCCGCAACCTTCCGTACCTAAAGCCTAACTGCGGATCTGGTTCGTATACAGCGGACGTCCTGAGAAGAGCTGCCTGCGCCTCGTCGAGGTTTTTGAATAATTTCAGTTTCATTACGATAGGCAACAGTGCACCGATAGCAGGACGTTCTTCCATCACTTTCACCGGAATTCCGTAAATCGAAGCCCTAAGCTTATTCCACCAGTCAGAGTTTGTTCCTTCGCCCGTGACCAGAGCCTGGTTTATTTTACGATCAAAGAGTTCCTCGAAGAGGTGTAGGTAATAATATTCGAGAAAAGTCAACCCCAGAATCATCGATCGAACCACGCGTCCTCGAGCGTAATCTCTCGGCGAGTCATCGCGCCAAATTCCCAGAAAAGAAGCGCCAACATTGGGATCGTCGAATGGGCTACGATCTCCTTGCGGAAAGTAACTGAACTCAGTTCCAGGCGGACATTGCTCTGCTAAACTGAAAGCTTTCTCACGAGTTACACCGACGACCTTCTCAATGAACCATTTCAGAGTTGCTCCCGTAACCGGCGCAGCACCCGCAAAATATCCTTTGAAGGGATGCTTGTAGTAGTAGACAGCCGAATGGACTTTCAATTTATCGGAAACATACTTGAAGACGGTCGCATCTCCTACACTGAACCCAAAGTCCCCTTCTTTAACGCAACCTACACTAAGGGCAGCTGAGTTTCCTTCCGTCATACCATGGAAAAGCTTTGCACCCTCCAGGCCCAAGTCTTTAGCCAACTCGCTTCTGGCCTCTCCTAACTCTTCCCCACAAGGGACTAGGCGAGGAAACTGCTCAAGGTCGATACCGACATCCCGGAAAAATGGTTCATACCAGATAGGTTGGTCTTTGGTCGGGTCAACGCCGAATTTCAGTCCGTTCGTCCAATCAGTGCAAATGTCCTTCCAGACCTCTCCTTTTGGGTATGCCAGTTTGTATAGTAACCATGTTGTTGGAGAAAGAACCCATTTGAGCTGGGTAAATCGTTGCGGGTGCTTCCTTCTAGCAGCGATGATTTTTGGAATTGGGGAAGTGGAGGATGTTGCGACGCCTCTTTGAGCGAGTTCGGTCGTGGACTTCAACGAGGCTATTTCTGCCGATTCTGTCACGGCTCTCTCGTAGTACATGAGGGGCGGTAGGATCCCATCACCGTACTTGTCCACCAGCAGGACTGTACCGGAGGTGCTCTGAGCTGATAGGATTAGACCCCTCGAGCCGACTGCGTCCTTGCTCCTTGCTATGGCGTGTCTCAGAGCGGTCAACCAATTCAGTTCTTCCTGTTTTCTTATCTCTCCTTGACCAGACCCAAGAATTCGTCCTTGCAGGTCGTAGGACTCATACCGCAACCGAGAAAGTCCCAGATCCAGTCCCATTAATCTGGTCAAATTGAAGCCTCACCCGATTTGTCGCATGAGAGCCGACGTATCACTAGGATTTTAGCGTGAGGTACTGGTTGTGGTCACGAATATGATCACAAAGCCATGAATCTTTGAGCGCCAAATTGAACGGTTAGTTTCATGAAAAGGTACTTTAAGAAAACACAAATATGTGCCCTGCCTCGGTTGCGGCGAGAAATAGGTGTATGAAATGTCCAACACCGATGATAAGACGCTTAGAGAGTCAATGTACATCAAACCAGAATCCATAGACCCCGACCGCCATATCACTGCAAAATACTACGTCGAAGGTAACGCGCCGATGAATAAGATGGCCGAGGAGGCCGCGATTGAGAACTCCACCGGCACATGGACTCTAGTCGGGTATGAGACATTAGAGGTTAGGAAGAAGTTTGGCGCCAAAATATTCAGGGTGACAGGGTCGAATGGGTCTGGTTTCATTGAGTTAGCCTACGAGGCCGCAAACTACGACCCAGAACTCGGCGGAATCAATTGCTTACTCTCAGACATAGCCGGGAACATCTTTGACATGAAAATCCTCGACAACGTCAAACTGATGGAACTTAGCTTCCCCAAGTACTGGCTGCAAGCTTACAAGGGACCTAAGTTCGGGGTCGAGGGCACAAAGAAATCCGCAGGAATAACCGAAAACCGTCCCGTCGTTGGATCCATAACAAAACCCAACATAGGGCTCGACGCTAAGACCTACGGAAAATTAGCTTACGAAACGGCGCTTGGAGGAATTGATTTCATAAAAGACGACGAGGCAATCGTCAGCCCGAAATACTGTCCTTTGGAAGATAGAGTAACTGAGGCCATGGCAGGAATTGATCGAGCGAAGCAGCAGACGGGTAAGAAAGTGCTCTTCGCAGTAAACATTACGACCAGGCAAGATAAGCTTCTGGAATTGGCGGACAAGGCGATTCAAGCTGGAGCAAATCACTTGATGGTTTGCGGACCATACATCGGTTATGGAGGATTACAAGCATTGGCCGAAGATCCTTCAGTGAAGGTTCCAATTCATTGTCACAGGGTGGGTCATGCAGCTTTTACGCGGAGTGCGAAGCACGGAATTGACGTTTCTTTATGGTCTAAGCTTATGCGTATGTGTGGTGCGGACCAATTGCATATCGGCAGCGTTGAGGGCAAATTCTACTACGATGAAGCCGAGACGCAGCGAAACATCAAAGCACTTCGCGTCCCATTGGAGCATGTCAAGCCAACGATGCCTTGCTCATCGGCCGGAAATCGTCCGGGAAATCTGGGAGTTAGTGTGCAAACCCTTGGCACCGATATGATGTTTCTAGCTGGCGGAGGAGTACATGGACACCCTGACGGATCAACAGCTGGGGCGAAGGCTATGATGCAAGCACTGCGCGCAGCGATGGCGGGAATTCCAGTAGAGCAAGCAGCGAAGGAGAACAAGGAACTAGCACGCGCGCTACCAACACTTACGCTGGCACACTGAGACCATTCCCCTCAGCCAGCGATACCATTCATTTTCTCGAGCATGACCGCTATCGAACTATAATCCAGTTTCGAATAACCCTCATTCATGGCAGCCGTGTACAGTGCCAGAACTGACGAGGCTACGGGTAGACTGATTCGTCTAATCAGTTTTTCCTCCTCGACCAATGCAAGATCCTTCCTCATCATTTCCAGCGTGAAGGTAGGCGTGAAATCCTTCTCTACAACTAACGGTCCTTTGTTTTCAGTGTAAGAGTTTTTGTGATGCGTCTTGTTAACGAGATCGACGAAATCCTTTCCAGATATCCCCAATTTCTGGGCAAGTGTCAGAGCTTCTGAGAAACC
>DATIYC010000073.1:0-14710 GCA_035517955.1 Candidatus Acidiferrales bacterium
TATTCTCAGCATAGGCAAATCAGGACACCTACTAGACGTATTACCCGCCTTTTCTGAAAATCTTGCATTCGCCCAATCCAATTCTGATTCGACTAGTCGTGTCCTCTGGATATCCGGTTTGTCACAGCTAAGGCGCTTTCACTGAGTTTGAACTGGCGAGGATTACTGTTCTTCTTCGGCGTAATTGTTACGACGTTCCCAGAGAGATCCATCCAAGTTAATTGCCATGCCTCACCTGGGTGTACGCCTGTCTCTTTCAGTAGTTGTAGGAAGGCTGTTACGGTTCGGCTACGGAATCCAGCAATTAACTGGTCAACTTCCGATTCAAGCGGAACGAATTTGGTTGTTGTCTATTCTTCGATATCGGGACAGCGCCCACTGAATTTGCTTCCATCGGTATGACCTGCTCAGGCAAATTACAAGAGCTTCTTTTCTCGCCTCAGTCACGTTCAATTGGGCTAGGCACGCCTTCACTGCGTCTGGGTTATAGATGTCCGAGTGACGGACAATGGTCTTCATGGAGCTGACCTGGCTTTGTTGAGTTGAGGTAGCCTTCTCGCTGAAGGAATAGGGCGTGTACTGCGATGTCTGAGTTGGTGGGCCGGACCGGATTTGAACCGGCGACCTTTGCCGTGTAAGGGCAACGTTCTAGTCGGAACACGTTTCCTCTAACCAGGCTGAACTACCGGCCCACTTCCTTCAGCGCCACTCTCCATGCCACCTAATCTGCCTTATTGAGGAGAAGGTTGAGCACGAAATAGACCCGTCCAAACGGCGCACGCACAGAGGTTTGGGCTGTGGAATAGGCTGAGGGAACCATTTTATACGCATCGTAAATAGTCGCGCTCGAGACCCTCGATGGGCGCAAAAGAACTGGTAGTTTACGTCGACGGGCAATGGCTTCCGAAATCGAACGCATCAATCTCAGTCTTCGACCACGGCATGCTCTACGGCGACGGCGTGTTTGAAGGAATCCGCGTATACAAGGGCGTAATCTTCCAATTCAAAGAACACTTAGACCGCCTCTACAGCTCCGCCAAATCCATCAAGCTCCAAATTCCTCTAACACCACAGGACATGACACGGGCTATCGTTGAAACACTCAAACGAAACGGACTGAAGGATGCGTACATCAGGCTAGTTATCACTCGAGGAGTAGGCGACCTGGGCGTTGACCCAAGAAAGTGCCGAAAAGCCTCAGCAATAGTAATCACAGAACCCGTCGACCCAACGTACGGCATGGCTGCGAAACAGAAGGGCATCTCCGTCATTTTCAGTTCAGTTCGACGCGACGCAATAGACGCCACCACTCACGAAATAAAATCCCTAAACTACCTAAACAGTGTCATGGCGAAGCAGGAGGCCTTGGATGCTGGAGCGGATGACGCGCTTATGCTTGACAGAAACGGTTTCGTATCCGAAGCCACAACCACAAATCTCTTTATCGTGAAAGAGGGCGACGTAATCACTCCACCCTCGAGCGCAGGAATTCTCCCGGGCGTCACGAGGAAACGAATAATCCACCTAGCTCGCGACCTTGGCTACAAAGTTCTCGAAAAAGGCCTGACACCCTATGACGTAACTAACGCTGACGAAGCTTTCCTCACGGGCACGTTGTCAGAGATTGTTCCAATCGCAAAGGTGAGGGGAATTACGGTTGGCGATGGCAAAGTCGGACCTATAACCCACGAGATTATGGATGCTTTCGTGAAAGCCCGTTCCGACCCGAAGGAGGGCCTTCCTTTGCTGCAGGAAGCAGAGGGCATAGTCAACCGAAAATAGGAAACACTCCTCAAAAACAAATACTCCGAAACACGACCCTTACGAAAAGGGCGGTCCACAATGTGCCTTAGCTTCCCAGGAAAGATTGTTGCGATTGATGGGGATCTGGCATCAGTGGACTATGGCCAAGACGGGATAAGGAAGAACATCAACATCTCCCTAGTAAAACCACAGTTGGGAAGCTATGTGATAGTACAGGGCGGATTCGCGATCAGATTACTTTCCGAGGATGAAGCAACTGAAATTCTGAACGAATGGAAAATCATTCAAGGCATAAACTCCGACGAGGCTTAGCCGCGGTTGCAAACACGTTCGAAGATGATTGATGGCGCAATTCTTGCGGCACGCCACAGCTTCATGCCCAACCATCTAGGCTATTGTGGTCCAGATGAGAATGGGGTCCTCTTCGACGCTTGCGTCAGCAACAAAAGCAGCAACCAACTCGTCAACGCCTTGAAAGGGTTCCAAGCCGCCTACCCATACCTACGATTCATCGCAGAATCACTCGGTGCTGAAGATCCTCTAGATTATCGAGCTGTCGAAGCTTACTGGATCGGTAACGATTCCCTTCAGAAAATCTCGCCCGGCGATTTCTACGGTCACCTCAGGTCAAGATTCACTTCAAAGTTTCCTAAAGAGCACATAAAGAACCTCTTTCAAACACAACTCTTCGCCCCCTTCCCACACCACGCCCTCCACGTCTTCAACTCCTTCTCCACTATGGGAACAGTTCCCGAACCATTCGCGAGCGGACAAGGATCTGACGAGATGGTTGGCGGGTTGATGGACAAGTGCCGAATCTCATGGGGTAGGGTCATAGAAGCGGACGAGACTGGGCACCTGAGTGTTGAGTATGAGCCTGTGGTACGTCAGCAAGGGAAACTATCATTGGGAAAACCTAAGTTGACCAATGTTCTCGCGCAAGTTCAAGGGAAGAGCTTCGTTGAGGGAGTGAGGGTGGGGGACTGGGTTTCATTCCATTGGGGATTCGCCTGCACAATCCTCACCCCTTTACAAGTGACGAATCTCAGAAAATACACTCTGTCCGACATGGCATTGGCCAATGCTGTACCTGTTCCTCAGTAGGGTTGTGAACGGGTGAAACGTTTTCGTAATCAGTGGACAATGGCAGGGTTAACGAGTGTTGGCATATTCGTCACGTTCGTGCTAAGACTCAACCTCTCACCAGTCGCACCAATCCTGCAACAAGACTTCCAATTAACAGACTTCCAGCTCGGTTTGGTACTCTCAGCGTTCTTGTGGGTTTACACTGTGCTTCAGCCCGTGGCAGGGCTTCTCACAGATCGATTCGGCGCGAAGCTGAGCCTATTCGTGGGTGGGCTAGCAACTTCGCTCCTAACAATAGTGAACGGGTTTTGTAATTCATTCACGTCCCTCTTCGCCGTGAGAACGATGATCGGAATAAGCCAAGCACCAAACTTTGTCTCAGGTGCTAAAGTGACTGCTTCGGGGTGGTACAGGGAAGAGGAACGGGCACGCGCAACTTCGCTGTGGATTGCAGGCGGCCGCATGGGACCTGTGCTGGCGTTTCCATTGGCAGCTTGGCTTGCTGTCACCTACGGATGGCCGTGGGTATTCTTCGGAACAGGAATGATAGGACTCGTGTGGTGCGCCGTATGGTGGTTGGGCTTTGAGGATAACCCTGGAACACAACCGAAAAGAAACAAGATTGAATCGGCCGGCTTGCGCCAGAGTCTTCCAATGGTGATTAGCCCCTTAGGGCTTGGCCTAGCTTTGGCTAGTTTCGGC
The DNA here is from genome assembly GCA_035517955.1 of Candidatus Acidiferrales bacterium. Lineage (GTDB taxonomy): Archaea > Thermoproteota > Bathyarchaeia > 40CM-2-53-6 > 40CM-2-53-6 > FEN-987. Next base: position 3,553 of record DATIYC010000073.1, read on the forward strand.
CAAGGGTATGTGGCTTACTACTTCAACCTCTGGCTGCCAACCTATTTGGTACGGGAACAGCATTTCACACTCTTGAACGCGGGGATCTTCGCGACCCTACCGCTTATCGCTGCGGTGGTAACTGTGCTATTCGTTGGTGGCTTTGTGTCGGATTACCTAGTAAAGTTAGGAGCGTCACCGTTAGGTCTACGCAGAAACTTGTTCGCTGTGGGAATGGTTGCAACAGCGCTTCTGCTCTTTGTCACAGCTTACGCGCCCGATGCTTACACAGCATTAGTATTGCTAAGTTTAGCCGGCGGCACTCTCGGGTTCTCAACTCCCTCGTTGTGGGTTGCGCTTGTTGAGGTAACACCGAAGCCGTTGGCTGGAACCATGGGGGGCGTTCAGAATTTCGGCGGGAACGTTGCCGGCATCGTGGTTTCAGTGTTAACCGGGTACATTTTGCAGGCCACGCAAAGCTTCTTTCTCGCACTTCTAGCAGGAAGTTCCGCCGCGTTTCTAGGCGCGGTTTTCGCGATTCTTCTCATCAAACCAGTGAAAAAAAGTGAGTAGCGAACTCACTCTTCCCGGGGGTTTTCATTACTTGATTGATTCAGTAGAATCGTCTTAGCTTCCCGCGCGTAATCGTCCAACTTGTAATTCTCGTTACGAACAAACCGTAACCCAACCTTTGAGTAGAATCTTCTTGCAATCATAAAGCCCATTGCTGTAGCCCCCCGTACGCCAAAAATGACTTCCAGAGACTCGACGACGGTGCTCAACCGATACGGAATCTCGTCTAGGCTGATGTCGTAATGTTTGCTGAGGTGCTCATGCAGAGGAGCAAGCACTCCCCCTCCTAGCACGTCAACGATTGTCTCGTCTATGGCTGCTCGTAGCTTTCCATCGAAATCTGGCTCTGGACGTGGGAGTTTTCCAGGCAAGGCCTGGCCAGCGAGAACCAACCCTCTTCATCATGGGTAATAAAATGACGTGTGTATCTTGTGCTGTTACTGTCTCAACACAGTCTACTTTTCGAGACTTCTAAACGGGTTTCCAATGGGTTATGTAACGTTGATTTGGGAGGATGAGTATCCTGTGGCGCCGTTTGGAAATGGGTTTGTGACTACTGATGCTTGAAGGGTTCCGGTTCCGTCAGTTGCTCTCGTGACAATTGTTGCGGTACCAGATGTTGTTGGAGTCCACATGTACGCCCATAATACCCATGAGTATGGGGATTTTGGAGGGCGTAGAACTGCTTGGTTCCATGTGTTTCCGCCATCGACGCTAACCTCAACCTTGCTGATACCTCTGTCTCCCGCGAATGCTACGCCAGCAATAGGCGTAGGCGTATTCACTTGAACGCTGGACGTCGGGTAGTAGATTATCGAGGTAGTCTTGATTCGGGCGTCGTTAGACCAGCCGCGCTCTTGCCAATACCCAAGGTAGACCTGGTCTGAAACCTCAATGTCAGTAACCCACTTCGCGTTCATCATCCCATAAATTCCAGGCACAATTGCACGCAGGGGGAACCCGTGCTCTGGCGGTAGGGAAACATCGTTCATCTTGTATGCCAAAAGTGCCCCAGCCTCCAGAGCTCGCGCGATTGGCACACCTACACTGTAGCCGTCCGCTGATCTGAAGATAACATAGTTGGAGTCAGATTGCAATCCTGTCTGTTTTAGCAGCGTCGCTAGCGGCACGCCTGTCCACTTCGCGTTGCTGATGAGCCCGCTGGGAGGGGAGATGGTGTTGCTAACGCACTCGAGCGTCGCGTATTCGTCAGTAGTTGGCTGTTGCAGGATTGAGTTCTTGTCAAACTTCAAGGAGTTATTCACTTTACCATGGATGAGAAGCGACCAAGTGTCGAAGTCAAGTTGCGGTGGAATGGGGTTGATGTCGACACGGTAGAAGACCCGGGTATCCGTCACTTCTGAGGCAACCAGGCCGCTGATTCTTGGGTCAGCGAACACGTCAGCAACACTGCTCGCGGAGGACGTGGATGAGGTGGATGTTGTGGATGTTTGATTCAGTGCCAGGGTTGCTTGTGTTGCTTGTGGGTTGATGGGCACAGAAGTACCGCTGGTGACGACCGGCTGCTTCGAAAGTATGTCAAGCCCAAAGTCTGCCGCAACGCCCACAAGCCCTAAACCTATCAATACCAGCAAAACTTTCTTCAAGAATCCACGTCGCCCCTGGGGCATTGGAGTCATAGGTTTCTGTTCCGCAGCCACTGTGGGCGATACGGTTGAGTAGGCAATGAATGTCTGTGCGAAGATTATGTTAACAACAACAGCAACTACCGCCGCAAGAATCCAGCCTGTTGCGGATGAGATGGCGGGAAAAGCGCTCGCCAAGCTTGCCTGAAGCCCGAGAGAAATCGCCGTGGGAACTGCTACAGCGACCACTAACGCCTTCTGGGACTTCCCTTGCAAGTTTCCTTTGAAAGCAATACCCAATGCAACCGCGATCAGCCCATACATTATCGAATACATTCCAGATGACACAATGAATGCAGAGTACTTGGCGTACTCGCCGAATGTTTCAACCATTACGGATTGGATTGATCCTGGAACGGGCGCGATCAGAAGCTGAAAAATGGCTAAGGGTGGAAACGGATAATTCAGAACACCCGTAACCACGTACAGGATAATTGTTGCAAGAATTCCACCGACTAAGCCACTAACAAAAAACCTTCTCAACCTCAAAGGTCTAACCGAACTTTGCATCATCCATGCCCCGAATAGGTTGCGCCCTTGAATGGTCAAAGGTTAATCAGATTATGCCAAATTCCTACCAAATTTCCAACCAACCGAAGGCTTAGAGATTCCTTCTAGCTTCAGGGCGTCGAGGGTAGCAGTGGAGCTATCCTCGGGACGACAATTGGGGCGAGATTTTATATGTGGGAGTTGTTACGTGAGGTAACAAGATTAGAGGTGTACGATCAATGGTTTGGACGTTCATCAAGACGACGTTGTTGATTGGATTCCTTACTGGAATTCTGTTCGCAGTTGCATATATCATCGGCCTCGACCCAATCTCAGCACTCGCCCTCGCCGCGTTAATGAATCTTGCAATGTACTGGTTCAGCGACCGGCTGGTGCTTCGCATGGGCGGGGCCCACGTTGTTACTGAAGAGGAAGCTCCCAGAGTATACGCGGCGCTTAGGAAATTAACATCGGCGACTGGCCAAGCAATGCCGAAAGTTGCGCTCGTTAACAGCGCCGTACCGAATGCTTTCGCAACAGGCCGTAGCCCGAACAAGGCAACGGTGGCCGTGCACACAGGCTTGCTGAGCATAGTCAACGACGAAGAGTTAGAAGGAGTACTTGCACACGAGTTGACTCACGTTAGAAACTGGGACATGCTAACTACGACCCTAGCAGCTACTGTGGCAGGCGCAATCACCTACCTAGTGCAATTCGGAATGCTGTTCGGAGGCGTCTACGGCTATGGTGGAAACTATGGAGGACAAAACAGACAGCAAGGAAACATCGTCGGACTACTGCTCATGATCGTGCTGGCACCACTCGCAGCGATGCTGGTTCAGCTAGGCGTGTCGCGAACCAGGGAATATGCGGCTGATGCGGGCGGCGCGAAACTTTCAGGCAACCCGATGGCGTTGGCAAGTGCGCTTCAGAAAATCGAGACACAAGCAAAGTATCGGCGCTCACCTCACCAAACCAAGCAAACGAACCCAGCCGTCGCAGCGCTCTGCATCATCAACCCTCTGCACCGATCCTTCCTGGCCGAACTATTCTCAACACACCCGGCGACTGAGAAGAGGATTGCCCGCCTACAAGGAATGGCTGAACGAATGGGATACGGACCAACCTCTTACTACTACCCGTCCCACACCAACCAGTAGCTACCCTAGCACGATAGCTGCTATAGTAATTCGTCGAGAATTTCGCGTCGATGGCGATTCGGACCTGAATCTGCGAGGAAAGCAGTAAATAGATTTCCTAGTTCCATCCCTCTTATTCTTCGTAATCTGTTACCGTCCTTTACGGATTAAGGTAACATTAGGGCTATTCACAACATTTGCAAAGGAATCACCTACTAAGTGGCCCATCCTTGCAGCTGCCCTCACTGACGATACAGCCAGAGAAGACCTCAGATTTGCTTCTGAGTCTCTTGATCGATTCTCTTCCTGTATTCATTGGTTACATCGATTCCGACCAGAAGTACGTACTCGCAAACAAGCTGTACAAAGAATTTTTCGGGACACAATTCAGTATTGTCAAGGGGCTTCATGTTAGGCAAGTAATTGGGAACGAAGCATATGAGTCAACTCGCCCCCACATCGAAGCCGCTTTACGAGGAGAACATCAATCCTACGAATACGAACTTAAAATCTTGGGTAAAGCACACTGGATGAAAGCCGTGTACGTCCCCGACATTGAACACGGTAAGGTAAAGGGGATGTTTGTCCTTGGCATCGATATTACTGATCAGAGATGCTTGGAACACAAACTACGTTCGGCTAAGGAACAACTGGAATACGTCATTGAGTCGAACCCTGCCCTTATTTGGGTAGGCAAACCGCTGCCTGACCTATCTGACTCCTACTCTACGTTCCAAAGCAAGAGCACGCTACCAATGGTTGGATTCGAATCCAAAGAATTCGTTGGTGAGAAGGGTTCGGCTTTCTGGGCTAGCAGAGTACACCCTGAGGATCTCGCTAAGTATAGAGAAGAGACAGCTGGATTCTGGGCTAAGGGGCATAGAGCAACTGAGTATCGTTTTCTCCATAAGGATGGAAATTACCGCTGGATCAGAGAGGAAACGGCCGTAATTCGCGACTCGGCGGGAAATGTGCAAGACGTCATCGGCTACTGGATCGACATCACTGAACGGAAAAGGATGGAGGAGGAGCTATTGAAATCAAGTCGACTCGCTGCAATCGGTGAAACTGCGGCAATGGTAGGACACGATCTTCGCAATCCTCTCCAAGCCATGATGAGTGCGGTATATCTGGCGAAGAAAATGGTTGAGTCATGCCAGAGTGAAACTAGAGACGAGTGTTTCTCATTGCTTACTGGTCTTGATGAGCAGGTACATTATATGGACAAGATAGTTTCAGACTTGCAGACCTACTCAAGTACAGTAACAGCTGACCCAATCGAATTTGATCTTATCAAACTGGTTAAGGACGTAGCCGCAAATGTGAAAAAACCCGCAAAGGTGGATATTGTTTTCGATTCAAAAGATACTTTGCAAGTAATGGCCGATCCCGTGTTAATGAAACGAGTAATCGTAAACCTCGTAACAAACTCCATTCAAGCAATGCCGGATGGGGGAAAAGTGTACGTCACGTGCAGTAACGAAGCTGGGAAATTGTCCGTGGTGGTCAAAGACACCGGGATGGGCATTGCGCAGGAGGATATCGCGCACGTGTTTACTCCGTTCTTCACGAAGAAGGCTAAAGGGCAAGGATTGGGCTTGGCGATTTGCAAACGTCTTGTCGAGGCGCAAGGTGGAAAAATAACTCTAGAAAGTAAACTAGGCCACGGCACAACATTCACGGTGACGATTCCATCGCTGAAGTCGTTGGAGGTGAGCTAGTTTGGAAAGAATTCTAGTCATAGATGACGACGAAACAATCTGCAACACGATATCCAGAACTCTCAGGTTTGAGGGATACGAGGTTGATGTAGCCAACACGGGCAGACAAGCCATCGAGTGCTCCGAGCGACGGTTCTACAATCTTGCACTAATTGACATGCGTTTGCCCGACATGGAAGGAACCGAACTGTTGACGGCGATGAAGAAAACGACGCCCAAGATGGTGAAGATAATCCTGACCGGTAATGCCACCCTACACAACTCCATTACTGCAATCAACAGGGGAGTCGACGGCTACCTGACGAAGCCAGTAGAAATGGATGTGCTCCTCAAAACCATCAAAGAACACCTACTTAACCAATCAACGGAGAAGGAATTTGACGAAAGAAGAGTCGGCGAGTACATAGAGACACAACTAAGAAAAATGGACCGAGCATGATTAGTTAGGAGACCATTAGCTCTCAATGGTCAGCTAGTGGTGCGCGATCATGGGCATATGTCAGGTCAAGAGTTCGCTAGCTGAGAGAGAGGTTGACCCTGAGGCAAACGTCCGCTCGACATGATAGCGGAACAAAAGCGAAGTTCAATCCTCGATAGCTAGCGCTCGCGCGGGCGAAACTGGAGCCTTAACTTTCAGCGGAAGCGCGACAATTCTGAACCTATCCGCCTCGATTTGATCTAGGTTGCATAGCCACTCTAGAACGGGTATTTTTTTGTGCAACAGTATTTTGTGGGTTGGGGATGGGCCGGTTTCGGGTCCGAGGCTTCTTGCGTCGATTCCAACCATACTAACACGTTTGAATTCGAAATACTGAGCCGCATTCTCGCTTAAGAAAGCGTGCTTGCGCGACGCTCGTTTCTGAGTCTCTGGCGTTATGTGGAGAATTACTGCCTCGCCTTCTCGCACGGCTAAGCCTGCGTCCTCCTCAGCAGCCTCCATATCCTCATCGTCAACAACCTCCCCAGGCCTCTTCCGAGTTAAGTCGAGTAGAACCGCGTCTGTCACGAAGATGTCTGGGCTAAGCTGATCCACAGTCTTCCCAGCCTTGAACGCGTACGCGGGTGCGCAGAGATGCGTACCAATGAGCGGGTTGCGTAAGTATGCCTTCAATGGAATGTGAGTTGTTAGGTCTATGATCCTCGAAACTAGTCGCCATTCTAGGATGTGAGACCAAGAGCTTAATGAAAGAAATGCAAACCAGACCGGCCGAGTTTGTTGGAATACACCCAAAAACGCGAGGAAAAAACTCCTCGGATCTTACGCTCCATATCGCATTCATGTGTCACTAGGTGACACACTAATCTCCGTTCCAGCCAAGTTACACTTTTAGGCACCACTAAACCACCCTTACCCATGCAAACAACTATCCCACGCGGCCAAACCTTCGCCAAACGATGGGCCATATACACTGCTCTAGGCGTACCAAAAATCAACCTAGCTAACTGGCAACTTACCACCAGCGGCCTAGTAGACAGCCCACTCAAACTCACCTTTGCCGAACTCCAAAAGCTACCACAACTCAAACTCACAAAGTCATTTCATTGCGTAACAACTTGGAGCATCAAGGATGTGGTCTGGGAGGGGGTAAGCTTCAGGGAGATAGCGAAACGTACGGGTGTTAAGCCTGGGGCGAAGTGGGTTATGTTTCATTGCGCCGACGGTTACACAGCACCCGTTCCGCTCGAAGATGCGATGGTAGAAGATTCCATTATAGCCTACAAATTGAACGGTAAACCACTCCCAGAGCCGCAAGGTTATCCCGTTCGCCCCTTCATCCCACACCTCTATGGCTGGAAGAGCGCGAAGTGGTTGACTGGAATCGAATTTCTAGCCGAATACGAGGATGGGTACTGGGAAGCGTATGGTTACCATGAGAGGGGCAACATCTGGGATGAGGAACGATTCAAGGGGCAGGGCGGGAAACATGTTCGCCATCGTGGATTAGGATCCGTTCCGGTGTAGAGTAGCGCTATTGGTCACGTTTTTCGCTTAGCGCCGCAGTTCGGGCAGAAGATTGAGTTTTCAGGCATTAGTGAGCTACAGTAACCGCATGGTATCATGACGACCTCCTGCTTCTGCACCTCTCTCACTACTTCTCTTTGAGCTGAGGCTCGTCTCAACTCAACTTCTTGAGAATGACGACGGTCATCGTCTATGCGCTTCTGCTCTTCATCTCTCTTTGCCAACTCAGTCAACTTGTCGCGACGCGCATTAACCTCCTCCATTATTGAGTTGAGCCATGGGTCGGGCGGTGCTATGCCCACGAATGTTCTCAAGCCTTTCACTGATTCAACAACAATTCCTCGCGAACCTAGACCAAGTTTGGATTTTGAAAGAGTGACGCCAAGAAGAGATCGGGTTACAGAGACGTTTTGAACCGCTTCCAGTTTCTCCTCAAATGAAAGTACGTACTTCTTCGAAAGGAACCTGCCGATGTTTCCTTCAAAAATCAGGCGTTGATCCGTCAGGTAGAGGATACCCCCTTGTGACTCCTCTCCTTGAGCCGTATCCCACTTCATTCTACATTCCTGCTGTTTTACCAGGTGTTCGTCTCTGGCGAAGAGGGGCAACGCCGATCAGCGTAGGTTAAGCCAACGCTCTCAGCTCAAAAGACTTGCGACCTTCACCGTTTACTGCATTGCGTACAAGGAATGATTTTTCTTCAACATCAGTATTGGTTGCTTGAACGTAACTTGGGGAAATGAATGTGACAGAGCCCCTCATCCAAGAACTGAGAAAAGCACTGACAGGTTGGTTCTATCCGGTTCACTATAACCTTGAAAGATGGGCCTACGCACTGCAACGAATCTCAGGCATAGCCGTAACCGGCTACTTCCTTGCGCACATAGTGGAGACAGGCAACGTTGTGGGCGGGATGAGTGTTTGGGTCGTGCCGTCTACTGGGCAAGCGGCAGGCACATGGACCGCCACCTTCCACTTCCTAGAGAACCCATTCTTCGATATGGGCCTCGTTATCATCGGCTTCATGCTCGCCTACCATACGATAAATGGCATTAGGCTGACGCTGACAGAGTTCGGTTTACTGCAAGGAAATCCCACTCGCCCCGACTTCCCGTATGAGCCGAAATCCTTCACTATCGCCCAACGGGCGTTATTCTGGTTAAGCGTCCTGTTCGCCGTAGTCACAGCTATCTACGCACTCAACGTTCTGTTCGGGGTTTAGAGTATGAGAGAATCAACTAAGATGCTTTTGCACTATGCAACAGGATTAGGCATCGTTATCGCTGGAGGCGTTCACCTTTTCACTGTTTTCCTAACCGGCCCTTATCTGCAGAATCTCGCATTCACTGGCGGCCCGTACTCCGTGCTAGCAGTCTACAAGAACATAATCCTCGCAGCAACCCTAGAACTCCTACTACTCTTCGTCGACTACCATGCCCTCAACGGCATTCGAGTGATCCTAATCGAATTCCATCAAGGCACGAAATGGGAAAGAGGAGTGTCTTGGATTCTCACGGTTACGGGAATTCTTCTACTCGTCTACGGCACGAGAACTATACTAATCGCTAACTCCTTAGCATGAAGACTTGACAAATTGCAGAAGACGGTGCCTGACTCTGAAAAGCAGCGAGCAGAAGAAATACTCAGCATCTTCCGTGAAACTCTTCCTATTCGAGACGAGGACTTCGCTGCCTCACGCGTAGCAAAGGAATCCCACGACCCCTTCCGAGTTCTAATCGTCACGATCCTCTCCCAAAACTGCACTGACATCGCCGCACTCAGAGCATACTATGAGTTGGAGAAAGAAGTCGGAGTAACAGTATCTTCCCTCAGCAAAACACGAGTTCAAACCATAAAGAAAACCATCCGAACCGCCGGCCTGTACAAGCAAAAAGCGAAAGCAATCAAACAACTCTCACAGCAAATAGTGGCAACTCGTTCAGGTAACCTTGAGGACATATTGAACGGCCCATTTGAAGAGGTACGCGCTCGTCTGCAAGACCTGCCGAATGTCGGCCCAAAAACTGCGGACGTTCTGTTAAGCATCCTCGGACAACCCACCATATCTGTGGACACTCACGTCTACCGAGTCTCCAAACGACTAGGCTTCGCACGAGAGAAGGCCAACCATGAGGAGGTACGCTCTAACCTGATGCAATTATTCAGGCCGAAGGAATATCGAGTTGTTCCGCTCTATTTCATGACGCTGGGGAGGAAGGTATGCAAAGCATCTCGGCCACTCTGTCCAACTTGTCCTGTTAACGAACTCTGTCCCTACCCGGAGAAAACGAAGTCACTCACAGCATCAAAGAGAACGATCTGACTCAAAACGCGGAGCGCGACGAACAGTCTTTATGGCCCGCCTTCACCCACTTGCAATTCGTGCCCGGACGTCGGCGCCAGGTCGTTAGAGCCATGTCGTATCTTGACATTCTCAGGAACCTTATCGAATTCCCCACTTATGAGAAGAAAGGAATGCATGGATGCGCAGAATTCCTTTCAAATGAATTAAGCAAAGGGGGCTTCCGCGTTATTACTGACGAGTTGGATAACGTATACGGAATCAAAGAATTCGACCACGGCGTTGGCGCCTTTCTGGTTGAAACAAACCTCGACACTGTGGACTCCACGACGAATTGGACGAAAAACCCATTGTCCATGTCTCAGGAAGGTGATCGGCTCTATGGACTTGACACGTCAACGAAGGGAGGAATTGCTGCAGCTCTTCAAGTCCTCAAAGAGTTGAAGCGGAGTAGGTTCAGAAAAATCGAGGTTCTCTTCTCAACGAACTACGAACAACTCGCCGACGAAATTGGTATTGAGTATTTTCTGGCACACAACAAACTTGAATCAAAAACTGGAGTCAACCTAAACGCAACCGTTCAGGGTGACCGGTTTATGGTATCGTTAGGTTGTGGCGGTTCGATAAAATTCACTGTCACAACCTTCGGAAAACAAGCGCACATCATGGATCCTTCTTGGCGAACAAAGAGCCATAATGCAATCTACGACATGATGAAGGTCATAGAGGCGTTACGAAGGATTCAGACGGGCAAGATGACGGTTGATGATTTCGACACGTTCGCGGAATTGAACGTGAGCATGATACACGGTGGAACGGCATCGATTATCGTGCCGAGCGAGTGTACGATAACTTGCTCGCGTCTCGTCCTTCCAAATGAGAATTGGGACCAGGTTAAGATGCAAATAGAGAGTGCGTTACGAAGCGCGCGGGATGTGGAATTCAAAACCTCCTACCGTCACGCTGAGAGACCGTATTTGATAGAAAGGACCAACCCAGCAACTACTCTCACCGTAGAGGCTATTCAGCGAACACTCGGGTACACACCAAAGTTCAACATCCAGGCAGGAATAACAGACTGCGCAAACCTCGATCAGGCGAACGCAGTGAAAACGGTGTCCGTGGGGCCAGGAGATCCCTACCTAGCCGTGAATCCCGACGAGTACGTCAGCATAAAAAGGACCGAGGAGTTTAGTCGAGTTATTCGCTACATTCTATCAGAATACACTCCATGATTTCTAATCAGAGAATGTGCTCGACGGTATGTTACATACATTGGCTTAAGCCGTAAGCATGCCTGATTCATACTCAGCGAATACGGGAGGCATACCCAGGGCCTAGGTTAC
>DATIYC010000074.1:0-31869 GCA_035517955.1 Candidatus Acidiferrales bacterium
GAAATGTCATTGGAACGGCTTTCGTCAGACCGAAACTTGCCTTCGCTGCGGTAATTCAGTCGATCAAACTGTCTTTCGCGGACTCGGTAAAATACACACGTACACGGTTATCCGATACCCGCCTTGTGGATTCGAAGATGAAAGCCCATACGTTGTCGCTCTAATAGATCTGGATGAAGGCCCGCGCATTATTGGTAGGATTCAATCCACCAATCGAAGCGTCGACGTCGGAGCTACTGTACGATTAGTTGGAAAGAGGGGCGATGCGTTTGATTTCACCCTAGAATAATTGTGAACCGTTCAATCTGGTCGATTTGATCCTACAGTTCACTTCCTTGGTCTGAATGTTTGTCGAGAATTTCGTACCCTAATGAATATCCTCGCGCGATAGACCGGTTGTGGTGGTGGGGCCGAAGGGACTATCATGGCTTTAACGCCATTTTGAACCCTCGACTTCCGCCATACCGTCATGTCTACGGGTTTCTTCGCTCCTGAAGTTCGTCATTCCGTTTCAGGTCCGCAAACCCGTTAAGGTTTGGTCTTCTGGAGCCCTTGGCGGGTACGTTTCCCTGTCGTCATCCCTGGCTAGATACCGCCACTAAGGCTGTGACTACGGCCCCACATTAGGTTAAACAGGGCGGCCCCAGCCCCAGAACTCACAGAAACTTGCTATAATGGTTACGGCTGGGTGCTAGCAAACGCGTATTACGCGCTCGCCACAAAACCTAACCGAGCCATCTTGCTCAAAATTGGTTTGATCGGAAAAACCAACGCCGGAAAAACCACGTTCTTCAACGCCGCCACCCTCCTCACTGCCCCCGTCTCAAACTACCCCTTCACCACGAAAACACCAAACATAGGCCAAGCCTTCGTCAAAACAATATGCGTCTGCAAAGAACTCCGAGTGAAGGATAATCCTCGCAACTCCACCTGCATCGACGGCGCCCGATTCATCCCAATCCAACTCATCGACCTCCCCGGCCTAATCAAAGGCTCATGGGAGGGGAAGGGGCTAGGAACACGATTCCTAAGCATAGCAGCGCAAGCAGACGCACTAATCCATATCACAGACGCCTCAGGCAGCGTAGACGCCGACGGCAAAATCACCAAACCCGGCATGGGAAATCCAGTCGCCGACGTCTACGACATCGAAGAGGAGTTGGTGAGGTGGTTCGCGAAAACAATCGAGAAATCGCTCAAGAAACTCAAAAAACCATCCAAGAAAGGACTCGAAGTGGACCGACTATTCGCACAAGACCTAGCCGGACTAAAGATAACGACCGCACATGTAACTCACGCCCTGGAGGCAAACGCATTAGCCGCAAAGGATTTGCGGCGCTGGACGCGGGAGGACGTTTGGAATTTCGCGAAAAGCATCCGCCAAACATCGAAACCCACCCTAATAGTCGCAAACAAAATGGACCTCGCCCCAGCCGAAAAAAACTACGAGAAACTCGTTATGGAGTTCGGGCAGGCGTTCGTAATCGCGGCCTCAAGCGAAGCCGAACTCGCCCTCCGTCGCGGAGAACAGAAGGGTTACGTGGAATACGTGCCGGGAGAGGAAGTTTTCCGAGTGAAGAATGAGCGTAAACTCACCTCCGAACAACGCCAAGCCCTCACATACGTGGAACAGCGGGTATTGTCGAAATGGATACGGACGGGAGTTCAGTTTGGGCTGAACACGTGCGTCTTCAAACTAATGGGCATGAACGTAGTTTACCCGGTCGAGGATGCCGAAAAGTACTCGGACAGGAAGGGGAACGTGCTACCGGACGCCTTCCTCGTACCATACAACGCTTCCATCCCAGATTTGGCGAGGGAGATTCATACAGACCTCGCCAAGACGCTCATCTACGCCATAGATGCCAGAACCAAAGTCCGTGTACCCGCCGACTACAAACTGAAGGACCGAGATGTGGTCTCAATCGTCGCGGCTTCAAAGGGAAAAGCCCCCTAAGTGCCAACCATCCTCAACAAATCCGCCTTCGTAATAATCCCCTGCACGTGCCCACGTCTAATAACCAACACCGCCGACGCATACTGCAACAGCGCCGAAACCATTGAGAGCGGCGTATCCTCACTCACCGTTGGAAAGCTTTCATCCATAATCGTCTCCACAGACCTCTTCGATACATCCTCCGGCCTCGGCGCCGATACGAGTCGCTCAAGAATCGTCTTCTCCGTTAAGCTTCCAATCACCTGCCCACCACTAAACACTGGGAGCTGAGAGTAACCCGTCTCCCGCATCAACCGTACACTCTTAGCAATCGGCTCATGTCCCTGAACGCTCACCAACTTCCCGCGACAGATTTGCTTCGCCTTTACCTCGTTCCTCCGCTCCAAATTTTCTAGGCAGTCGAAGATTGCTTTCGTCTTCAAGTATGACGGGCTAATGTGCTTGCTTTCAATCTTCGCAATCATCGATTGGCTGACGCCTGCCAACCTTGCAAGTTGTTTCTGAGATATGGCGAGGAGGCGTCGGCGTCTTCCAATTTCTTCCAGACCAGGTAACATGGGAATGCGACGCCCCCTGATTCCGAAGGTGATTCTTATAGGAATAGTTTCTTGTCCTAGACTTATATTATGGGAATCTTGGATTTCCCGGAGTTTCGGTGCGAGTAATGAGCAAGAGTGTAGCTAGCAGTCAGCAAACAGTTGCAATTAGCCAGAAACCCCGTTCGTTCATGTTCACTTCGGAAAGCGTGACGGAAGGTCATCCGGACAAGGTGGCCGATCAAATCTCCGACGCAATTCTCGACGCAATCATTGAGAAAGATCCGAAGTCACGCGTAGACATAGAGACTCTAATCATGAAGGGCACGATTATTGTCACGGGACAAATATCCACCCAATCCTACGTACCCATCAACCAGATCGTTCGAAACGTGCTGCGTGACATCGGCTTCGATAACGCCAAGGTTGGCTTGGACTGGGAGGCTTGCGGTGTCTTAGTTTCAATAGAGGAGCAGTCTCCCGACATCGCCATGGGCGTGGATAAGGAGGACATTGGGGCTGGGGATCAGGGAATGATGTTCGGCCACGCCACTAACGAAACGCCCGAGCTCATGCCCCTACCAATAATGTTGTCCCATAAGCTCGTGAAGCGACTTGCCGAGGCAAGAAAACAGCAAATCCTTCCATATTTGCGACCTGATGGGAAATCACAAGTTACAATCGAATACGAGAACGGTAAGCCCAAACGTGTTGAGGCAGTAGTCATCGCAGCTCAACATAATGAAGACGTGCCAAGGGAACAGATGAAGAAGGACATAATCGAGAAAATCATCAAACAAGTTATCCCGAGGAACATGATCGATGATGGGACGAAGTTTTTTGTAAACGAAACCGGGCGCTTCACTGTCGGGGGTACACTCGCGGATTCAGGGTTGACTGGTAGGAAGATAATTGTGGACACTTACGGCGGAATTGGAAGCCACGGCGGCGGTTGCTACTCTGGGAAAGATCCGACGAAGGTAGACCGTTCAGGCAGTTACATGGCCCGCTATATCGCAAAGAACATAGTCGCAGCTGGGTTAGCAGACAAGTGTGATGTCCAGCTCGCCTATGCAATTGGCGTGTCGAAACCCGTCTCAATCATGGTCAACACTTATGGAACAGGAAGGTTGCCCGACGAGAGAATCACTGACGCTGTTAAGGACGTCTTCGACATGACCCCGAGGGGAATAATTGAGCACTTGAACCTGCGCCGGCCCATATACAGGAAAACAGCCGTCTACGGCCACTTTGGACGCGACGATCCGGATTTCACATGGGAACGAACCGACAAGGCGGATGAACTCAAGAAACACGTATAGGCCATACAGCCCATATTGCATCAGCATACTGGCTCGACCCGTTTCTCTTGGCTCTTCATGTAGTCATGGCCTGATCCAAAACACCAGCACATTGATTAGGCAAGCATCGAGGAGGGGTGAGCCTAACCTCCATACGCAGAGGGTACTCATTGACACAGAATCCGGAATCACTAGCACCAATCGCACCCAGCCCAGCAAGTATTCCAACGCAAAGTAAGACAATTGAAAACCTGAAAACTGCCGGCAGGGTCATCGCACTAATCTTCTCGTTCTTCTCAATATTGACATATGCGGCATCACTAATTGTGGGCCCGATAATGTTCTACACGACGAGCGACGGCTTGACTGTAGCCAGTCGGCACTTACACCAGCTTCCAATAGACGTGTTTACTCTTCTAGAAATACCCGTCCCTCTAGGGGTTAGCTTTGGAGTGCTCTTCGCTGGCATGTGGGTCATCTTCGTTCTCTGTTTCATCGTGGCAGGTTTAACAAAGGGCGGATTCTATCGGTCATTTACCGACGTATTGTACAAGCCAATCGCTTTAGCCAAAACTAATTTTCTCTACTTGATGCCTCTTGTCGCATCTGGGCTGCTCTATGCGACGATCTTCATCACCCAAGTTCAAGAAGCTCATGGAGTACAGACGGGAAGCTTGAATTTCCCACCGAAAACGAGCCCCTACGTCATACTCCTCAATCTGGCTTTCGCCCCATTAAATGAGGAGTTCGCGTTTCGAATAACGACGATTGGCATTCCAGTTGCAATCGCTCTTCTAATCCTCTTCCGGACCAGCCCCAAACTCGCCGGCATCAAAAACAAAGTGGGTCTAATCCTCCTGACAATGTTCAGCCCCGAAATGGCCAAGTCGAAGCTCGGTTATAGGAACGTGGCTACAAATGGGCTTCTACACGGAATTACTATGCCAGAGTGGTTGCTAATCTTCGGGAGCTCTTTTGCTTTCGGCGCAGCGCATTTTCTTCTGGGTGGCGGGTGGGATATAGGGAAGGTATCCACTGCATTTCTGGCTGGGTTTGTTTTCGCAATCATGTATGAGTGCTACGGTGCCTATGCGGACATCCTAATGCACTGGTTCTTCAACTATCATTTCACGGTTCTCGACATGGCCAGCACGGCGTACGGCGGTGTAATGACCGCATTTGGAAACTTGACTGAAATCTCGGCACTAGTTGGCGGAGTCATAATCGTAATAGTTTTCGTCATCGCTTCAATTGTAAGTGTCACAAATCATTTCAGAAGAAGACCCGTAACCGTGAACCCCGCTGGGTTATCGCCGCAAGCAACCGTGTAGGTCATTCGACAGTTTTATACGGCTAAACCACGTCGTTGAGGCTTGGTGCAGGGGCTTGTATCACCGCCAAGTCGGCTAAGTTCGAAAGAGCTTCTTTCTCTACGCAGTTGCCCCTCTGAACCAGGTGCGAAGTCAAATTGAGTCTACAGAAGGTTGAATCTCCGAATAAGTTTCTTCCGCGAATCACAGAGAAACGTTGGGATCACCACTTAGAGAGAGGAATATTCGACAAGTGGCAGCAGGAAGGAATCTACAAATTAAGGCTAGGTCGAACTGGGAGACCTTTCGTCATAGACACTCCACCTCCCTACACGTCCGGTGCTTGGCACATAGGCGCAGTTGCCCAGTATTCGCAAATTGACATGATCGCCCGATCAGAGCGCATGCGAGGTAACCAGGTGCTGTTTCCGATCGGGTTTGATCGAAACGGCTTGCCAGTCGAACTCTACGTGGAGAACCAATACAAGCTAAAAATGAGGGAAACTCCACGGCAACAATTCATCGAAAAGTGCACTGCTGCTCTTGATGGTTTGGAGAGTGGAATGGTTGAGATAATGAAGCGAATTGGGTTGAGTGGGAACTACGAAGAAATTTACCGGACCGACCATGAGTCCTACAGAAGACTCACTCAAGCTACGTTCATTGAGCTCTGGAGAAGGGGACTCATTTATGAAACGACGCGGCCGAACAATTACTGCCACGAGTGTGGTACAACCATAGCAGACGCTGAAGTCGAATACAAGGATCTCCCATCGCAACTTGCCCACGTAAAGTTCTCCATTAAAGAAACTGGCGAGCCACTTGTGATAGCTACCACACGTCCTGAGTTAATCTGCTCATGCCAACTAGTAATCGTCAACCCCTCGGACGAGAGGTACACCAAGCTTCATGGAATGCACGCCGTACTTCCTATTTACGGCCGGGCGGTGGAAATCAAGCCACACCCGAGCGCTAGCCCAGAGTTCGGAACCGGGGCTGTGATGATCTGCAGCTACGGAGACTATACTGACGTCCTGATATTCCGAGAGTTGAATCTGCAGGAAATTCTAGCAGCGGGGCAAGATGGGCGGTTAACCGAAGCTTCGGGCCCATACAAGGGGCTCACCATGAAACAGGGTCGAGCCAAAATCTTACAGGACTTGGAAAGCCAAGGTCTTCTCGCCAAAACTGAGAACATAACTCACCGTACACCGGTCTGCTCACGAAGCAACACCCCCATTGAAATCATACCCATGAAGGAGTACTACCTCAAACAAATCGAATTCATCCCCAAACTCAACCAACTTGCCAAAAAGATGATTTTCCACCCCGACTCAAACAGGCAGATTCTGACCAACTGGTTGAACTCAATTGCAATAGATTGGCCAATCTCCCGACGCCGCGTCTACGCGACCGAGATTCCAGTTTGGTACTGTAAAAGTTGCAAAACTCCATTCGTACCCCCACCAGGACCATACTATCGGCCTTGGCGAGACCCACCTCCAACATCAGCATGCGAGAAATGCGGGTCTACTGAATTTGAGGGCGATACGCGCACCTTTGATACTTGGATGGACTCAAGCGCATCGGCACTGCACATTACAAAATATCAACGAGATTTTTCGCTGTTCAAGCGAGCATACCCTACTAGTATACGGCCTCAGGGCAAGGATATTGTCAGAACTTGGCTACACTACTCGATTCTAAGATGCTACCAACTTACAGGCAAAGCTCCTTTCAAACATGCCTGGGTAAGCGGCATGGGCATGGACGAGCAAGGTGAGGCCATGCACAAGAGCAAAGGAAACGTGATCGAGCCCGTTCCTATCCTTGAGAGATTAGGTGCGGACGCTTTCAGGTTTTGGAATGCGTCAGAGGCAACGCAAGGGTCAGATTTTCGTTGCTCCGAGATGCGCATAGCTGCCTCTCACAAATTCCTAACAAAGGTTTGGAACTTGTCCCGCTTCATATCCTCCTTCCCACAACCAAAAACCGCCAAACTAGAACCCAGCGATAAGTGGATTCTCTCAGAACTCACAATACTAACCGAAGGGTGCATGAAGGGTTACAAAGATTACAACTTCTTCATTCCAGCGACACTGATTCGAGATTTCGTTTGGGAAACGTTTGCCTCTCATTACGTGGAAATGGTGAAACCTCGCGCATATGGTACAGGGTTCACGAAGGCAGAACAGAAGGCAGCATGGTACACCCTACATCTAGTGCTAAGGAGTGTGCTCATGCTAATGGCACCGATAACTCCGTTCATCACGGATCACATCTGGCTGCAGGTCTACGGTAAGAAGAGCATTCATACGCAAGCGTTTCCTAGCCCCGCATGGCCGAAGACCTCAAAACGCTATACTCACAAAATCCTGGAGTTCAACCGTGAGGTTTGGAAAATCAAGCGAGAAAAGAATCTAACCTTGCGCGACCAATTGGAAGTGGACGTACCTAAGTCCCTTGGGCTATTCAAGGGCGACTTAGTGAAGATGCACTCCCTAATCACGAAATCCTAGATCGTTTGCAATAGTTTAATATCGCAAAGAATCTTCTAGCGACTTGGATTTCAATGAAGATATCTGAGCTTAAGCCTGGGATGCGGCGTGTAGACGTGACCGCCAAGATTCAGGAGATCACCCCCGCCAGGGAGGTTACGACTCGGCGTGGCGAGCAATCACGTGTCGCCACTGCAGTCGTGAACGATGATTCCGGAACCGTCAAATTGAACTTATGGAACGAGCAGATCGACCAAGTCAAACCAAATGACACCGTAACCATCGAGAACGGTTACGTGGACAGCTTTAGGGGCGAAACCCAACTCAACGTTGGCAGGTATGGAAAGCTAACCGTACAACCATAACAAAACAGTACACCTTCCGATTTCCGACTAAGGCCGAAAATTTGAGCGCGGACGATCGATTTGAGGAGATAAAACGTCTTCTAGATTCAACGATCAACGAGTTCCAAACACTCTTCGAATCAGCAGGCGGGTTTGAAGATTCCCGAGTCGGAAATGGTTGGCAGCCTGAAAAGATTCTGCCTGAAATCTATTACGTGCAACCAAGACCCTTACCCGAGTTAATGAGGGTGGCGGAGAGCCGGAAGCGTTCGCTCTTTAAGAATCGTGTTCTCTCTTTTCTCAAACCGAAAGAGCAGGACATTCGGACCTCTGACCGTCCGCGGCTGAGGCTTATACCCTTCTGGAGAATTCGAGGATACCATGAGTGCTTCTACTTCCGAGGGAACGAATACAAAATTGACTTACCGGAAGATGTCATCGCGGTTGAAGTCGAGGGCAAAATCAGAGATCTTGTAGGCGTCGGATCGGAAGGACTGAACATCACAAACTTAGCGAAGCGGCTCTTGGGTCGCAAAGATCCGTCGAACATCAAATCCTTCAGCCTTAGCGAAGTAACGGAACTCGCTTACATGTATGACGAATCTTCTTTGTTTGTCAACGCTCAAGGAAGAGAGGACCTGGAGGCGGAAGCGTTCTTCGACCGAACACTCCCATTAAGAAAGACTAGCGTCGAGGAACTTAACCTCAAGTATCCGGAGGTGGAGTTCAGCCCGGCTTCCATCACTAAGGACGATCTTGTTCGCAGACTTCACGCATCTATCGTGAAACCTCCGACCACATTCTCTAAGATCTTAAGCAACCGATTCCAGATCACTCAGCTTGCTGAATACCTGATGCCCGTTTATTCGTTCACATTTGAATGGCGTGGACAACGCAAATCCGTGTCCGTGCACGGATACACCGGCAATATCTTCTAGTAACTTGGATGAGGAATGCGTGGTCTCGCTCTTTGGACTAGTCTCCGTAATCTGAAGTATACACGTCTCCCAAATCGGGAAACAATCCATCGACCAACTAGGATTACTGATACGATTACGACGGTGTCCACGATGAACAAGTAAGGTTCGGCTACGACATCATATGTTGCCCTACCAGAGTTACCTGAAGTATCGGTCGCGTTAACGTATAATGTCCATTTTCCTACGCGCATTAGATCGAAAATTGTGCTAGAGTACGATGAGCGCCACGCGCCAATACTTGGGTCATAGACGGATGGTAGGATGGAGATGGATGACCCTGTTGACGCAACAACGCTTACGGTTCCATTTGACATCGGGGTTCCATCCGGGTAAGTGATTTTTGATATGATGCTAACTTGTCCGAATGGGATCTGTATCTGCGTACCATTCAATTGGCTCGTGATGGTTAGTGTTGCATTTTGGACTTGGAATAGGTTGGAGGTAGTGTCAACTAATCCTCCTTTGTTTCCTACGCCGTCGTCGAACGTCATCGCTGGCATGTCAAATCGGTATTTTCCGCTGGGGGTCGCGTTGGGGTAGAGCTTGCTTGTCGCGTTCCAAATGCCGTTCGCAGGGTCTACAAGGGTGAGGGTTGCGTACCCTACGGCTGTTTGGCCCTGCAGTAATTCTACGGCTTGGAGGTTTGGTTTCAGTTTGACGACGGGGTCTCCGCTAGGGTATTGTATCATGTAAGATACTGTAGCAGTATTCGTTCGTTGGTATGATGGCTTGGGTTGCTGGACTATTTGCACCGATACAATCGCCGCGGTGACCGTAAACTTGGCCTGGGCCACGTAATCCTGTTGCGGGTTATCGAACACTCCAGTGCCGTCTACAAAAGCTGTGAATACGTCCGTGATTGCGTCTTCTGGGATTTTCCAAGTGGCGTTGAAGTCACCTGTACTTGTTGATGCCAGTGTAGCCTGGTCAACAATGTTGCCTGCTGGGTCTCTGATAGTCACTCTGAGCCCGGTTCCGGGGAAGATACCGCCGCCAAGAATTGTTACAGTCTGGGTACGCTGATAGACCGGCTTATCTGTACCCCAGACTCCGAAATGGGCAGTGGCGAAGCTGTTGTCACTCTTAATTGAAGTCGAAATGCTGACGAGGTATGTTCCTAACGTAGCATTGGGGTATAAGGGGTAGGTTATGTCGGGGGGCACTAAGCCTCCGGATACAGGGAGAAAACTCTCTCCAACGTAATGTGTTGCGTTATCAGCTGGAGTTTCGACCCACAGATAGTAGGTTTGACTTGTAGATAACCCCGATCCGGAAAAGGTGACCAACTTGGCTCGAATTGTGTAGAGCGGTTGATCGGTGCTTAACGTTGGTGCGGCGTGGACTTGGATGGGGGTTGAGAATAGGATGATTGTTACAGATATTGCGATGAGAAGGATGGGTAAATATGTTCTCAGGTTGTGTCCCGGCTAAGGTTGGTTGGCGCCGGGAGAGGGATTCGAACCCCCGAGGCCCATAAGGGCCACAGGCTCTCGTTGCTGCTGACTCTCAAGGCCTGCGCCTCTGGACCAACTTCATGATGCTAATCCGCTCGGCCATCCCGGCTGTCTTACCCTGAAGCCGATTCATATTTAAGTTCCAAGATGGGTTGCCGATACGAAACAGAGTAGTGCTTGTGGCTTTACAGTGTCGTCTCATCGCTACCGATTTCTGCCTCACACTACAGACGCCTACATCGAAGCTGTCGGTTCAACGCTTGAAGAGGCATTAGAGAACGCTGGCGCGAGCCTAATTGATACCATGTGCAATTTGAAAGCAGTTTCACCGAAAACCACTGAGAACATAAGAGTCAACGGTGAGAATGATTTAGCGCTTCTCTACGAATGGCTTGAAGCTCTGCTTCTGAAATTCGAAATCGAACAGAAGGTGTACTCAGAGTTCAAAGTAAAACTGCTGCGAATCTCGGAGGGCACATTTGGCATCGACGCGGTTGTGAGTGGAGAAGAATACGATAGGAGAAAACATGGGGCGAAGGTTGAGGTTAAGGCGGTCACTTACCATAGGATGGAGATCGCTAGAGACGGCGCAATGGTCGTAGTGAGGTTCATACTTGACCTCTAATTGCCCGGAATTTCGGTATCAACGCTAGCGAAGACGGGTCAATGTCTCTCAATATGGCGAGGTAAGCGGAGACGTAGTCGCCAAAAATTATGGCGCTAAGTAACCAACCAAGTCTATCCTCTCCAACTCCTTTGAACACTATGGGGCTTGGGAATCCTAACTCTATGAGCAGCTCCTCCAACTTATCCACCGTCCGAGTGTCTCCAGCTGATTCCAGTTGACTTCGAAGGATCAATGGTTGGGTCTTGCAAAGTTGATTCAGTGTGCTAAGGCCCTCAATGTCATCATGGAAGGCTTCGGGTAGTGCGTAGTAGAATGCTGGGACCTTGCTGTTCTCGTTCAACTCATTTTTGAATCGTCTCAGTACACTTGCATTTTCTTCGCTCCCTATGAGCAGAGGAAGCTGTATCTTAAGCGCCATAGCAGCCTGTTTTGCTCTGTTTTGTCGTAGTGGCACTGATGGTTTTACTTGATCAATCTGCTCGTTAACGGATGAGCACGCATTTCGGAGAAGACCGGAGCTGTCTTGTAGGATCTTTGATTTTCCAAGCACGCACACCGTTGCACCTAGCATATCTGGAAGCGCAACTCTGGGCAAGAGGTTCTCTGTTACTTTCACGTAGGGAATTCTCTCCGTGCGGCTTAGGGCAAGAAGCTTTCCTCCAGAAGTAACTATTCCAAGATGCGCACCTGCACGCTTGGCTTGATCGAACATGCCGAGCGTTTCGTTTGTCTCGCCCGAGTAGCTGATTGCAATGAAGAGCGTCGTCTTTCCAACAAAAATCGGAATCTTGGGGGCCCGGCAAACAATCGCAGGAATTCCAATCACAGTTCTACAATAATCGGATAATACGTCGCCAACTATCCCGGAACCTCCAACCCCACCGAAAACAATATTCTCGATTTCTTCAGCCGCCGTATGATATGTTTCATCCGCGTCCGGCGGAGGCGCCAAATGCTGCGCGGTCTTCTCAATAACCGAAAACATGTTTGATTTGTCAATAATACGAAATGCGGCTACGTCCTCGAATTCCAATCTGATCGACAGAAGACAGTGTAACCTCCAAATAAGACTCTTCTTGCACCCCCTTTTCACGAGTTAGCTTCATTTTTGGGACTCCGCTACCTATTGAACTAGGGTTGCCGGAATGTCTGGTGAGAGGAAAGCTTTGGCAGATGTCTCCGTCGCTATTCCTGCTTCGCTGGTCTCAGACACTCCGCATCTCCGGGAAAAGACCGCGAAACTGGGCGTACTCGCCCGTGCCTGTTCAATCTTCGGGGTCAGTGAGATCGTAATTTACCTTGACGATGAGCGACGAGGTCTCACGACTGATCTTGATTTGTGCGTCGAAATTCTGAGTTTCCTGCAGACTCCGCCTTATTTGCGGAAGAAGCTTTACGGTATAAGACCTAGCTTAAAGTACGCGGGCATCCTTCCACCTCTCCAATCTCCGCACCATAATGTTCCGCGTTCCATTTCTGAGAGCAAGATTGGGGACTTGAGAGTTGGCATTGTTTCTTCTCACTGCTCTGGAAGGATTCAGGTGGAAGCCGGTCTAGAACGTCCACTTAGTTGCCGTGGCGACCTGCCCGTTGGGTCGGTTCTGACTTTGCGAGTTACTGAGGTGGGTGGAGTTTTGGCTGGTGAAGTTGTCGATGAGTCCAAGATACACATATATTGGGGCTATCGGGTTAGACGGGCAAAATCCAAACTTTCAAGGTTGCTTGAAGAGGAGAGATACGAGCTAAAGATCGGCACGTCCCGATATGGCATTCAGGTTCAAGATGTTTGGTCGGAGATAGGTAAGTCACTCAGAGATGTGAAATCAGTTTTGGTCGTATTCGGCTCCCCAAAGTTAGGGCTTATGGAGATTCTTGGCCAGGATGGCTTGTCTCCTGAAAGTAAGTTCGACTTCTTTATCAACACCATCCCAGAACAGAATGTTGCGACAGTCAGAACTGAAGAGGCAGTATTGGTCACGCTCAGTTTACTGAATATGATGAACATGAGGCTAGGGTGAGAATATTGGAGAGAAGTGTGAATCTTTACGATGTTGAAGGTAAGTCTACTGGGAAGGTTTCGGTACCGGAGTACTTCGAAGCACCGGTCCGCAGTGATTTGATTAAGAGAGCTGTTGTGGCACTTCAGAGCCATGGTTTCCAGCCTCAGGGGCGCGACCCTATGGCTGGTAAGAGAACCACAGCTGAATCGCTGGGTGTCGGCCGCGGTATGTCTCGTATCCCTCGAGTTAAGGGAGAAAGGTATGCGAGGGGTGGAATGGCTGGGTTTGCTGCGGGCACCGTTAAGGGTAGGCTGACGTGGCCACCGACCTCAGCAAGGGTAGTGAGTAAGAGAATCAACAAGCGAGAACTGAAGCTTGCAATGCTATCAGCAGTTGCCGCAACCTCCTCCAAGAAACTTGTTCAGGCACGAGGCCATAGGATTGATAATGAGGTCGAGTTGCCCCTCGTAGTATCCGATGAGGCGGAGAAACTGACGAAGAGTTCGGAGGCGGAGAGGATTTTGAAGAATCTTGGCGTTTGGGACGATGTGGAGCGTGCTTCCGATCGCAAGATTCGTAGTGGGAAGGGAAGCGTTCGTGGTCGGCCTTTCAAGAATAAGGTTAGCGCGCTAATTGTAGTCGCGAAAAGGCAGGGCGCTGAGAAGGCATTCGGTAACTTTGCAGGCGTTCGCGTCGTTGACGTGTCAAGCCTAAGCGTTGCGGACCTCGCACCTGGTACACACGCGGGTCGACTGACGATTTGGACGGAGTCTGCGTTGAAGGGGTTGGGTTCTAGGTTGGGAGGCGTCTGAGTATGGGGAAACTCGCTCCAATCGACGTAGTCAAATATCCGTTACTCTCTGAGGATGCTGTTACGCTTCTGGAATCGGAGAACAAGATCACTTTCATCGTCAACAAAAGCTCCGATAAACACGACATCAAACGGGCGATACAGGAACTCTATGAGGTCAGGGTTCAAGATGTGAGAACCTTAATCACGCCAGAGGGCGAAAAGAAAGCATTCGTCAAACTCACCACTGACTTCAAGGCCTCAGACTTAGCAGTGCGACTCGGTATACTGTAGGCTCAATTGGGCAGCAACGTTAATTAGAACAGAACCAAACGCACAAGATGTGGTTGAGCTTTGCCTCGAGAATTCCAATACAGAGGGCATTCAATTGAAGCCTTGCAGCAAATGTCAATGGACGAGTTCATTCGAATTCTTCCCTCGAGGCAGAGGCGCTCCCTCACACGGGGTCTAACGACGGATCAACGCGCACTAATGGAATTGATCCGAAACAGCCGAAGAAGCAAGGGAAACGACTCGAAGCCGATCAAAACCCACTGCCGGGACATGGTCATTCTCCCCGAGATGATTGGCCTATCATTGCTAATCCACAGCGGCAAGGAATTCACCGCGCTCGACATTAAACCCGAAATGATCGGACACTACGTCGGCGAATTTGTGATCACAAACAAGAAAGTCGTACACGGAACACCAGGCATCGGAGCATCACGCAGCTCAATGTACGTGCCACTTAAGTAACCGCATCGCTGACATATTCCCTCTCATCGCGTATGTGTCGCAGTGCGGCTAATAGTCGGCAATTGCTGGATCGCTGAGGCTTGCCAGTTCACAAATCAATTGTTAGCGGTTACCAATCTGAAAATTTTTTCGGCGAACAACCCTAACGAACCCGTCTCCGAAACTCTGTGTGCCTTAGCTCGTTCTATGCCTAGCGAATAGAAAAACTGGCAACGCGAATAAGAGGCCGATAACGAACGGAATAAGCACCTCCAACACGCTTCCACTGGATTGTTTGTTTGAGGCGGAGCCCGCTCCGAGATTCGCTTGCGCCGTTATCGGTTGCATCATGAGCTCAGGCCTCGGCGTTGCTGAAGACTGTGTTGAAAGGGCGTAGGCTAAACCCACACCTAGAACTATGCCTAACAGAATTGCCGAGGCGATGCCAGTTTTCATTCGAACCATAGAGGATTAATCTCCGATTTGGTTAATGCTACATTTTCGAACAGCACTGGAAGGTTAGAGGACGCGTTCCTTCCACATCCTCGCACACTCATACCACGAGATTCCTGCCGCTGCTATGCCGAATATGATTCCAACAGGGCTTAGGGATCCGCTCTGCAGAATCGTTTCGATGGCGTAGGCAATGGTTGCCGTAGTGAAGAAGATTGCGTAGAACAAGTATCGGGGGAGGATCAGGTGTCCGACTTTTAGAAACATCTTCAACGTTCCCACATGCACCTGCTCCCTCAACGAGTACTCCCCATGAACATTCTTATCGGCAACTCCCAGTTCCCTCAACTTTTCAAGGTGATACAACGCGATGCTAGGGCTTGACATTGAAAGCGCCCTCTGGGTCTCGCGCACGCCTACCGACCCAGTATTCTTGAAGAGAAACCAGTAGACTCTGAGCGTCGTGCCATGAATCTCGCTCTCTTTCGTCGGCCCCGTGGCGTTGGTTTGCAAGTATGATCAACGTGTAAACTATGTTTGTGGATAGATAGAAGTTGCCAAGAGATCGCTGTGACGGCTAAACAATGTTTTTTAGGGTTACCGTGCACATGGCGGCGTTCACGGTGCACAAAACATGCCAACTTGGGGATACTCGGTCAAGGAGTTCGATCCAGACCGGGCTGTAAAATGCTCCGGAAGGGAGCTTAAGATCTCCCCAAAGGCAGCAACTGAGCTTTGCAGAAAGCTTCGCGGCATGAGATTAGACTCAGCGAAAGAACTTTTGGAGGACGTAACGAAGAAGAAACGAGCCATCGCTTTTCGGCGGTACCACAAGGAGGTTCCGCACAGAAGCTTAGACGAGGGTTGGTACGCCGGCAGATATCCGGTTAAAGCAGCAAAGATGTTTCTTTTTCTACTCGAAGAATTAGAGGCAAACGCGGAGTATAAGGGCCTAGATGTCGACCGGCTTAGAATCGTTCACGCAGCGTCCCAGAGGGGAATGAAGTCGCAGAGGGTGGTGTCGCGGGCTTACGGCAGGGCAACGGCCTACCGCAACACGATGGTGCACGTAGAGCTAATGGGTTACGAGGTAGCAGAGTGACTTGCCTATTCAGAATTATTTCGTAAAAGAGAACGCCCGCAAAGCCGAGATCGACGAATTCTTATCACAGGACTTGAAGCGGGCGGGTTATAGCAGGGTGGAGATGACTAAGACTCCGCTTGGAACTCGGGTCGTTGTGTACGCTGCCAAACCTGGTCTCGTAATAGGTCGACGCGGGCAAAGTATTCGTGATCTTACCCAAGTTCTTGAGCAACGGTTCGGAGTCACCAACCCGCAGATTTCCGTCGCGACGCTAGAAGTCCCGGAACTTGATCCAAAGGTGGTGGCATCACAAATCGCGATGGCCCTTCAGCGGGGAATACACTTCAGACGTGCGGCCTACTGGGCTCTGCAGCGAACGATAGAGGCTGGAGCGCAAGGCGTCGAAATCATAATTCGTGGTAAACTGACAACAGATAGGGCGAGGTACGAGAAATACAAAGCAGGGTACCTTCCAGCCGTAGGAGAAGCAGTCGACAAGATTGTGCGCACGGCAGTTGTCGATACTCAACTAAAGCAAGGTCTATTTGGAATCAGAGTTAAACTTCTACCGAGAAACGTCTCCCTTCCTGACAAACCCGTCATCAGAGACGTCGCACCCTCGCCTCCAACTCCAAAACCCGCCACAGAAGTTGTACCAGAACCTGAAGTTATCGAAGAGGTAGCCGAAGTTGCCGATAATAAGGAATCGTGAGATTAGACAGTTACTTCCAGAGGAGCGCGAGAAGAAGCTCTCCGAGTTGCAGACCGAACTCGTTAAACTACGCACCACGGTGAAATCAGGTGGGAATGTTGAAAACGTCGGCAGGATCCGCGAGCTCAAGAGGGCAGTTGCACGAATACTGACAATATCACATGAGAAATCGGTTACCGGGGAAGGGAAGCAATGATCACGCCATACAACTTACTTCGACATGAACTGATTGGGTTGAATGTGAGAGTATTGGATGCTTTGAACCCGAGTGTTAATGGAATTCATGGAAGCGTTCTGGACGAAACAAAGAACACGCTCACAATTGGCGGAATCGGAGAAAGTGCAATGATTCCAAAAGCTATTGCAACCTTCAGATTTCAATTACCCACTGGCATAGTTGTAGACGTTGACGGAACGCGACTTACGGCTAGGCCCGAGAACAGGCTGAAGACAAGAACGAGGCGATGGTAATGTCTGACCTTGGCATATCTGCATTGGCACCCAAGAAATCATGCGATGACCACAACTGCCCATTTCACGGTGGCTTGTCAGTCAGGCGAAAATTCTTGGACGGCAAAGTGGTCAGCGCCAAAATGATGAAGACCGTAACAGTCGAAAGAGACTTTCAACAATACGATCCGAAATACACTAGATATGAAAAACGACGCAGCCGAATCTTGGCCCACAACCCGCCATGCCTCGAAATTCATGAAGGTGACAGGGTAAAGGTTGCCGAGTGCAGACCGATAAGCAAGGAAGTTGCGTTTGTCGTTGTTCAAAAACTCGGCGGCACCGCTTGATTAGATGGCGAAAATCACAACATAACCCTTAATTTGTTGCAGGAGCGTTCACCCCCGAATTACGTGAGATCAAATTGCCAGGCCCAAAGACTCGTGCAGTCAGCGCCAAAGGAATGGTAGAGTATAGGCCGCGCATCGCACGAGGTTTACCGAATGGGTGCAAGGTAAATTGCGCTGACAACACAGGGGCAAAGGAACTCAAAATTATACAAGTTATTGGTCACCACAGCCGCCTGCGCCGAGTGCCAGCCGCATGCGTCGGTGACATGGTCATGATTTCCGTCTCAAAAGGCACACCAGACCTGAGGAGACAAATGTTCCCGGCCGTAGTTGTTCGACAGGTAAGACTGTTCAAGCGACCAGATGGAACACGGCTCTCTTTCCACGACAACGCAGCTGTAATCATGACACCTGAGGGAGAATTGAAGGGAACTGAGATCCGTGGACCTGTGGCAAAGGAAGCAGCAGAGAGATGGCCTAGGGTCGCCAATTTGGCCAGCATAATCATTTGAAGTGGTATTCGATGAAAACTAAGCGGCCCTCCAAACAGAGAAAAGCTCTCTACGAGTCCCGAGGGCAAAGCATCCGCAAGTTGATGAGCGTCTCCCTCTCAAAAGACCTTCGCGGTACACACGGCAGACGATTATACCGAGTACGCAAGGGGGACACGGTAAAAATCGTCAGAGGAGACTTCGCAGGCGTCGAGGGCAAAGTCACAGAAGTAGACTCACGAGCCCAACGCTTATTCGTAGAGGGAGTCACCCGCGAGAAGACCTCTGGCACTTCCTCCAACGTTTCAGTTCATTGCTCCAAAGTCGTTTTAACAAAACTAAACCTTGACGACAAGTGGAGAACTGAAGCCATCAAACTCCCCGTTGGTAAAGAAACGAAGGAGGCCGCACAATAAATGGCCAACAAGGGCGGGCTGGGCCACCTCAAACGCCTCGCTGCTCCCGACTACTGGCCCATTCACCGAAAAGAGGAACCATGGGCGCCGAAACCGAACCCCGGCGCACACAGGTCTGCGATGTGCCTGCCTCTAGAGCTAATCATCCGTGACTCACTCGCCCTCGCCAAGAACAAGAGAGAGGTATCGAAGGTATTGGCGAACGGCAAAGTCAAGGTTGACGGCAGAGCAAGAATTGAGCGCAACCATCCAACCGGTCTCATGGATGTTGTCGAATTCGCTGACGCCGGTCTGGCATACAGGGTATTGCCAGTACGCGGGAAAGGGTTGGGGGTTGTCAAGATTACCAAAGAGGAAGCGAAATTCAAGCTATGCAAAGTCCTACGAAAAACCATAACGCGCGGTGGCAAAGTACAGTACGGTATGCATGATGGCAGAAACATTGCTCCGGTCGCAGGCGAAGGAGAAGCTGCAGCAGAATACTCAACGAACGACACCCTCAGAATCAGCGTGCCAACGCAACGGGTCTTGAATCACATCAAGTGCGAGAAGGGCAACTTCGCCCTAGTTACCGCTGGCCGAAACCTTGGAAGGAGCGGTAAAATCGTAGAACTCCAATCCGGCACGGCCACAAGACCCGCCACTGTTACAATAGAAGACGCTACCGGTAGCAAATTCGATACTATGCTCGACTACACATTCATAGTGGGAACGACGGAACCAGCAATAAAACTGGAGGCCACCTAGGAAATGGAGACAGCATCTGAATCAGAAAAAGAGAACCCAATGCGGCAAATCAAACTAGCTAAAGTCATCGTTCACATTAACGTAGGCAAATCGGGCGATATGTTGGAAAAAGCGAGAAAGGTTCTTAACGAGATCACTGGCCAAAAACCATGCACTAAGCAAGCCAAACAGACGCTGAAGGACTTCGGCATCCGTGAAGGAGAACCAATCGCATGTCTCACAACTCTTAGAGGCGAGAGGGCGAATCAGTTTCTAAAACGTGGTTTCGACGCGGTTTCAAATTCACTGAAAAAATCCAGCTTCGACGAAAACGGTAACTTCGCCTTCGGCATAAGGGAACACATCGAGATACCTGGCACCAAGTATGTACCCGAGCTTGGAATTTTTGGAATGGACGTCATGGGAACACTAGAGCGGCGAGGTTTTCGGATCAAACGCCGCAGAATTCGGCCATCGCACGTTGGCAAATTCCATCGCGTTACTCGCGAAGACGCGGTCAAGTTCATAACTGGAACGTTCGGGGTTCAGATAAGAGAGGCTTGAAAGCATGGCGAAGGCGAAAGCGAAGAAGGTAAGAAAATATGGTAAGGGCAGCAGGCCGTGCAGGAGATGCGGACAATACGGGCCTGTCATTCGCAAATACGACCTGATGCTTTGCCGTCAATGTTTCCGTGAACTCGCCCCCAGCCTCGGATTCAAGAAGTACATGTAGGTGAGAAAATGGTACTAGTCGAGCTTGCACAGAAAAGTATCCCAATCGATGATAGTGTCCAACTCACTATTGACGGAAGAAGAATCAAAGTAACCGGCCCAAAGGGGACGCTTGAGGAAGACTTTGCCCACTTACCAGTTAAATTTGAGTTGAGCGAAAAATCTCTGCGAATATACGCACCATGGGCCAGAAAACGAGAAGTTGCCCTAGTCGGAACCGCCCTCGCACATGTCCGCAACATGATGCGTGGAGTAACCTCGGGATTCACGTACAAGCTCAAAATCGTCTATGCCCACTTCCCAGTCACCGTCAAAGTAAACGAGAAACAAAAGGAGCTCACAATTGACAACTTCACCGGCGAAAAAACACCTAGAATCGCAAAAATCCTGGGCTCCGCGAAAGTCAAGGTCGTAAGCGACGAAATACACGTACAGGGCAACAATCTCGCTGAAGTGAGCCAGACCGCAGCCAACATACAAGCAGCAACGAAGATACGAGATAAAGATCAAAGGGTATTCCTAGACGGCGCCTACATATTCGAGAAATCCGAGGGCATCTAACAATGTCATATCCGAGACCACGCTTCCGCCGAGAAGAAAGCTGGCGCTATAAAAGAGTCAAAGAAGCGTGGCGCAGCCCGCGCGGCAAAACCAGTAGGATTCGACGCAGCAAAAACGGATGGCCACCTGTAGTAAAGATAGGATACTCAAGGCCAAAAGCGAGAAGAGGCAAGCACCCATCAGGACTAAGCGAAGTCATCGTCCATAGACCCAAAGACCTCGAGAAATTGGACCCACAAAAACAGGCCGCCAGAATCGCACACACTGTCGGAGAAAACAAACGCGTGCAAATACTCGAAGACGCGAAAAAAGCCAACATAACCGTTCTAAACCCAGGACTAAAGAAATCAGAAAAGGCGATCGCAGAAGCACCAGCCGAACCAAGCACAGAAAAGGAAACCGCAACAGCCGTAGAAGAGACAACCTCTGCAACAGAGAGAGAGGAAACAACGAAAACGGCTGAGAACACAGAAGAGACAGAAGCAGAAACAACCGAAGAGAAACCCAATAAACAATCAGCTGAGAATAAGAAAGAGGAGAGTAGCGAATGAGCGTAGTAAGCCAGAAACGACTAGCAGCTGAAATACTGAAAATAGGCGTGAACCGCGTTTGGGTTGACCCTGACGACACTGACCGAGTCTCCTCCGCAATTACACGTACAGAAATTAGGAAGTTGATTCATGAAGGGAGCATAGGCAAACTTCCGCAACTCGGAATCAGCCGCGGAAGAGATAGGACTAGAAGAAAAGAGCTCCTTGCAGGCAGACACAAAGGGCCCGGAAACGTAAAGGGTGCGACAAAACCGGGAAAGGCTGAATGGGTGGTCCGAATCAGATCCATTCGGCGCAGACTACGTTCTCAGCGGGATAAGCACTTCATTACGACCGGTGTTTATAGGAAACTCTCACTCATGGCGAAAGGCGGAACGTTCAGAAGCGCCGCACACTTAGACGAATACATAGATACCCATAAACTAGCAAGGAGACGATAGAGTTGCAAAGAACGCAGACGGCACAGACTCAGAGAGCGGAGGCTGGTTGGGTTCCAAAAACAAAAGTTGGCCGTATGGTGCAAAGCGGACAAGTCGTTTCTCTTGAAGACATCTTCACGCAAGGATTGAAGATAAAAGAACCGGAAATCGTTGACGTGCTCCTTCCGGGACTTAGACAGGAAGTCTTAGGCATAGGGTTCGTTCAGAAACAGACCGATGCTGGCGAAAAATCACGCTTCAAAGCTGTAGTTGCCGTCGGGAACGGAACGGGCTTCTTAGGCGTCGGGCAGGGAAAAGCTAGACAGGTCAGAAGTGCAATCGACAAGGCAACACTCGCCGCGAAACTAGACGTCGTTCCAATCCGTAGAGGATGCGGCAGCTGGGAATGTGGATGCGGCCAATCTCACTCAATACCCTTCAAAGTCAGAGGAAAGTGCGGCAGCGTTGGGCTTGAAATTATTCCGGGCCCGAGAGGACTTGGGCTAGTGGGTGGAGAGACACCAAAGATAATCCTCACCTTAGCAGGAGTCAAGGATTGCTGGACCCGCAGTTTCGGATCGACCAGCACGCTCGGTTCCATGTCGTTCGCGGTGTACGAGGCCCTGCGAAGCACGTACCGAATCGTTACACCCAAAGACTGGGTAGCCTGAGCTAATCCTATTAGGATGTAGAAATGCTCTTAGTACTATAAGCTTACTGAGTGCTTATAGTACTCCGAGTGCTCTGCCCGTCCTTTCAAATGCTTGAAGGGCTATGTCAAGGTCGCTTCGTGAATGACCCGCGTTCATGATGGTTCTTATTCTGGCTTTGTCTCGAGCTACCATAGGGAACACTATAGGTAGTGCGAAAATATTTGCGTCAAAGAGCATCTCGCTCATCTTCCGTGCCGTCGAACTCTCACCGACAATTACCGGCGTTATTGGTGTTTGGCTGTGGCCCGTGTCAAAACCTAGCTTTCGAAGGCCCTCCTTGAAGTAATGTGTATTGTCCCAAAGTCGCTGTAAATGTTCAGGCTCCTCTTGGACTACTTCTATGCTGGCTTTGCAGGAAGCGACGACGCTTGCGGGGTGCGATCCACTGAGTAGCCACGTTCTCGACTTATTCAATGCGAAATTAACGAGACCATGTGACCCAGCAATGTATCCTCCAACAACTCCGAAAGCTTTAGAGAAGGTGCCCATCTCCACATCGATTCGACCCTCGACATGGAAGTGTGATGTGATCCCTCGACCTGCTTCTCCTAAAACACCGTCTCCATGCGCGTCATCGATGTATGTCATTGCTCCATGCTCTTCCGCGAGTTCAGCGATCTTGTCAGCGGGGGCTATGTCGCCGTCCATGCTGAATACCCCGTCTGTAACAATTAGAATGTGGGGGTAGTTCTTCTTCTCCGCCTCGTTCAATACTCTCGAGAGGTCGTCAGTATCGCAGTGTTTGTAGACCGTCCTCTCGGCCCGGCTCAACCGTACGCCATCAATTATGCTACCGTGATTCAATTCATCACTCACTATAAGATCGCCTTCGCCGATTAGTTGCGGTATTAGCCCAGCATTCACCGCAAACCCGGTTGAATATGCCAAGGCTGCTTCAGTTCGTTTGTATTTGGCTAACGTCTGCTCAAGGTCAATGTGTGCCTGCATTGTACCAGCAATTGGTCTCACCGAACCCGATCCGGCTCCGAATTTTTCAATCGCGTCCACGGCCGCTTTCTTGACTTTGGGATGATTGGTTAGGTTGAGGTAATTGTTCGAGCAGAGCATGAGCATCTTCTTCCCGGACACGGTTGTCCAGGGACCGCTGCTACTAGCAAGGATTCTAATCCGCCAGTCTAAGTTCTGGCTAACCAATCGGTCGTACTCTTCACGTAGAAAGGAGCGTGGGTTTCTATTGCGGGTCGGCGTTTGCAATGCAATCCTCTGAGTCTAGGTGTGGCCCTCCGAGAGAAAAATAGGTTTTCTCGTGAAACCGGCAAGCAAAACATAAAGGCGCTACAACTCGATACAACACGGCGAACCAATCGTGAAGGCATTCGCTAAGCTTCGCCCCGAACCGGGAATCACAATGATCACCGCGGACCAACCGAGACCCAGACAGCACGAAGTTTTGGTCAAAGTGAAAGTGACTTCGGTGTGCGGAACTGATTACCACATCTATAGATGGGACCAATGGGCACAGACGCACATCAAACCTCCGAGGATCATAGGCCATGAGTTCGCTGGCGAGATTGTGGAAATAGGACCTGATGTGAACTCCCCCGCAGTTGGCGATCTGGTCGCGGCGGAGAGTCACATTGGTTGCGGAACGTGTTACCAATGCCGAACTGGAAACTCTCATATATGTGAGAAATTGGCGATAATCGGCGTAGATGTTGACGGGTCATTCGCGGAATTCGTCAGGATACCCGCGCAGAATGCATGGCCAATTCCAAAAGAAGTACCCGTCGAAACAGCGTCTGTATTGGAACCGTTAGGAAACGCCGTTCACGCAGCATTCGCAGCAGACATCGCAGGAAACACTGTAAGCATCTTCGGTTGTGGACCGGTTGGGCTTTCAGCAGTTGCCCTGACGAAAGTTGCTGGGGCACTATCGGTTACTGCAGTCGATGTCAACGATTACAGATTGAAACTGGCGGAAAGAATGGGCGCTTCAAAAACGATAAACTCCAAGAACAATGACCCAGTCAGTGAAATCCACAAAGATACGGAAGGTCGTGGAGCAGGAGTCGTATTGGAAATGTCCGGAAACGACCTAGCAATTCGCCAAGCGTTCCGGGCAGTCCGCAATGGAGGTACAGTGATACTGTTCGGCCTTCCAGCTAGGGAGGTGCAGCTAAACATAGCTGACGATCTCATCTTCAAAGAAGCACACGTTCAAGGAATCGTTGGACGTGAAATCTTCAAGACTTGGTACAAGCTCGAATCCATTCTGAAATCAGGAAAGTTGAATTTGCAACCTTTGATAACACATCGCATGTCACTAGACGAGCTCGACGAAGCAATGAGGTTAGTGGGAACAGGTAATTGCGCCAAAATCGTGCTGACACCGTGATTCAGGAGAGGCATTCTAGGCGACCATGAAGGAAAGTACGCTCTGAAATTTATTCAAAGTGCTAGGTCACGTTGGAGGGGTCCACCCAGTAATTTAAGCGGGTTTGGACGAGGCGTGCTGGGTTCATTTCCGGCATGCAGTTGTTTCGAAAATGTTTATTTTGGGCACTATTGAAGCTCGCGAGTCTGAAAGAAGATTACAGTGTAGGCTAAGTGAGATGGCAAGGCGACTGAGAAAAGTTCGGCACCAGAGAGGCTCACGCACCCACGGGTGGGGAACTTCGGGCCAGCACAGGGCAAGTGGAATGCGTGGCGGTTATGGGCGTGCAGGGCGGTACAGACATAAGCGCTCCAGCTTGATCCGTAGTGGAGAGTTTCGCGATATGCACTATGAGGGAAAGAAAGGTTTCATCCCAATCTCAGCAAAGAAAACTTCGGAGCGAACATTGAGCCTGTGGGCATTAGGAGAAATGGTTGACAGGCTAGTGGCCGAGAAGAAAGCTCAGCTTGTGGGCGATAAAGTAGTTGTGGATTTGAGGCAACTAGGTTACGAGAAAGTATTAGGTGCCGGAACAGTTTCGCGTGCCATTCAGGTTAATGTAAAGTGTTCCGAAGCTGCAGCGAAGAAGTTGAAGGACGCAGGCGGAGAAATCGTAACTGGTACTGAGACCAAGTGACTTGAATGGTTCGCTTCATTGAACTCTTCAAACCACTCGCTCGTTTCTTCCCAGATATCAAGGCGCCAGATCGCAAAGTTGCCTTCAACGAGAAAATCTTCTGGACGGCTATTGCTCTCATTATTTACTTCGTAATGTCTCAAACGCCCCTCTACGGAATCGGAAATGCCGGGCTGAATGACCCGCTCGGTTCGCTTAGAGTGATCTTCGCATCGAACAGGGGCACTCTCATGGAGTTGGGCATCGGCCCGATAGTTACTGCTGGACTGATTTTACAGGTCCTCGCGGGATCGAAAATGGTCAACATTGACATGAGCAACCCAGAGGACAGGTCATTATTCACAAGTGCAAGCAAGATACTTTCGGTTGTGATGACTGTATTCGAGGCGACCGCCTACATTGTAGGTGGAACCTATGGCGCGCTACCCGTGACTACTGAAATTGTGATCATGCTGCAGTTGGTTGCGGCTGGCATCATTGTGCTCTTGCTAGACGAATTGCTGCAGAAGGGATGGGGCCTCGGAAGCGGAATCAGTCTATTCATCGCGGCAGGGGTAGCGGAGACTATTTGGTGGGACTCCGTTGCTCCTATGGGTCCAATGAACGACGGTAAGTACCTAGGCGCCGTAATAGCGTTCAGTCAAGGACTGATCGCGAGGCAGAGCGTCACTTCCATCTTGGCAAGGCAGGGGGGCCTACCGGACATGGTAGCATTTCTCACGACCCTAGGCGTCTTCGCTATCATCATTTACTTCAACGGAATGCGAGTGGAAATTCCAGTCTCATACGCAAGATACAGAGGCTTCCGCGGTAAATTCCCATTGAAGCTCTTCTATGTATCAAATATCCCGGTGATCTTCGCGGCCGCACTATTCGGAAATATCTACTTCATATCCCAACTGGTTTGGCAAAAGTACAACAGCACCAACACCAATTTCTGGCTAAACATCATCGGCAAATTCACTACTCAAGGAACACAATACCAACCCTCAGGAGGACTCGTGTACTATGTAGTACCTCCCCAGAGTCTATCACTCACGATTGCGGACCCATTTAGAGCGCTAGTCTATGCCATCCTTCTTGTTCTTGGCTGTGTTTTCTTCGCCGTCACATGGGTTGAGGTAGGAGGGATGGATTCACGGACCGTTGCACGTCAATTGTTAGATTCGGGTATGCAGATCGAAGGGTTCAGACGCTCCGAGGTACCGATTAAGCAACTCCTAGACAGATACATACCTATAGTCACGGTCTTAGGTGCAATCCTTATCGGAGTTATAGCGGCGGTAGCTAACTTCTTGGGGGCTTTCGGTTCTGGCACGGGGATTCTTCTTACGGTAGGTATCATTGAGCAATACTACCAAATCCTTGTACAAGAGCGAATAACTGAACTCTACCCTGCGGCGAGAGGATTCTTAGGTGAGTGAGTGCTGTCACGAACCGTCATCGTGACCGGCATTCCCGGTGTGGGGAAGACCACCGTCCTCAACGAATTACAGGACGTTGCCAGACAAAATCGCTTCAACATCATCATCTTGAACTTTGGGACAATAATGAATGAAATATTGCGCGAACT
This sequence comes from Candidatus Acidiferrales bacterium, assembly GCA_035517955.1. Taxonomy (GTDB): domain Archaea; phylum Thermoproteota; class Bathyarchaeia; order 40CM-2-53-6; family 40CM-2-53-6; genus FEN-987. Next base: position 26,797 of record DATIYC010000074.1, read on the forward strand.
TGGTCGCGACATGGATCGAGATGAGATGAGGGATCAAGGGATTGAGACACAACGAAAAGTTCAGGAACTCGCGGCAAGCGAAATAGCCAATAGAGCAGGACAGGGAGCTGTCGTGGTTGATACGCACATGTTCGTGAGAACGAGCGCCGGTATGTGGGCTGGGCTTCCAGCGAACGTCCTCGCTAAACTTAACCCACGTCTTCTAGTGTTGGTTGAGGCAGAACCTGAACAAATTGCTGCAAGAAGACGGAGTGATACAGACCGCAAAAGAGAACAATCCCTAGCCGAGGAGATTGGGTTCGATTTGGAATGGTCCCGGGCAACGGCTGCCTCTTCCGCCGTGACTACGGGCGCACCTGTTAAAGTTATAAGAAATGATACGGGTATGCAGAAACAAGCTGCGCAGGAACTGTTTGAATCAATTCGGAAGCTAATGGGGACCTCTTCATGATCTCAAAGAGACTACTGGCAATCTTCGGGTTGGGCATTTGTGCTGCCCTCCTTATCGTACTTTCTTTGTCGATGATTCCAGCGACTGCAACGTCGCAGCAAGTGCTACAATCTGGGGTATTCCGAATTCTGCAGACCGCAAACAGCACAGTAACTAGCACGTCTACAACAACGAATCAGACTACAACCGCTAACGCAGGACCAATTGGTTTCATAACCACGCCTGTAGTGGCCTGGGTTAAATTGGCTCTTACACCATACATTGGCGAACCGCCAAGAATTCCTTTTGCAACGTTCTTTACGTTAGGTGTAGCTGCGTGCTTAGCGTTGATCTCATCAACGGCTGCGAAACTTTTGGTTGACTACGATATGGTGAAGTCCAGTATGAGAGAGGTACAGGCTTGGCAGAAGGAGATGAATGCTGCTAGAAAAGCTAAGGATGATCAGACAATCGCGAAGTTAACGAAGAAGCAGGCAGCAATGATGAAGCAGCAATCAAGGGCGAGTATGGAGCAGATGAAAGTGACAGCAGTAACCTTCGTTCCATTCCTCATCATATGGTACACGTTAAACGCGGTCCTTGGGCCGAGTATAATTGCCTACGCTCCCTTTCCGTTACCTTTCATGGGCACGAACCTCAAATTCTTCTATTGGTACCTGCTCTGTTCCTTTGCAATGAACTTCCCATTAATGAGGCTCTTTGGTATAGGAATGAGTGATACGTAAATGCCAACCCGATCTCTTCGAAATAGAAACGTAAAAAGGAAAACGATACCGTTACCTGGTGGTAGGTCTACCACCCATTACAAACGTAGCCGCTACTCGCCCGCGTCTTGCACATCTTGCGGAGCACCCCTGCGAGGGGTTCAGTCAGGTTCGAGCAAGAGTTACACCAAAGTATCAATGCGGCCGTCAAGGGCATACGGCGGAGTTCTATGCCACGCTTGTCTGCGCGAGAGGATTCGGCAAGGAATCAGAGCAGCATAAATCCTCAAGCGACCGGTCACCTTCAGTCACCTGCTTAAGATCACAAGAAAAATCTGAACCAAATTCATTATCAACGCTCAAGAAATTTCAGCAACATATCTGTTTCTCGTATTCCTTGTTTGAGCGTAAAAGCTGATCGCGCGGGCAATCTGGAGGCGACAGACTACTTACGACTAACTAACGTTGGCTTAAGATCCGTTCAGTATTACCCTTGAAGGGCGATAATACCCTGCAGCGTAAGCTTACTGACTTGGATAATGCTGACTCGTCAGCCTTTTGTAGGCAATCGGCTAGTAGTGGAAAAGGTAATTTCGAAAAGTAGGTGACGGCGGTGGATACGGGGGCAAGAAGAGGTTTTGTTATCACGGTTGGAGGCCCTCATGGGACTGGAAAATCAACGTATGCGCTCGCATTAGCAAGAGCACTTGGATTGCGTTATGTGTCTGCAGGTGGCATTTTTCGGGAACTTGCGAAGAAGAACAATGCATCACTCGAATCCTACAGTAGGTACGCGGAGAAAGATCCTGAAATTGATCGAATAATCGACGAACGAACAAAGGAGGAAGCACGACACGGCAGCGTGGTGATTGATGCTCAGCTAGCTGCCTGGATGGTAAGAGAACTGGCTGACTTGAAAATGCTTTTGACCGCTCCAGATCAAATTCGTTTTACACGAATTGCACAGCGTGACGGCATAACGATTGAAATGGCACAAAAGGAGACGGAGGCGAGGGAAGAGATTCAGATACGAAGATACAAGCAATATTATGGGATTGACGTAACTGACTTGTCAATATATGACCTAAGAATCGATACCAGCCTTCATCCAATTCAGGAGACGAAAGCGATCGTCATCGAGGAGGCTACCGGCTTTCTTGCGAAGAAAGGTAAACAGGGAACGAGCGTTTAGTGTAGGGTACACTTATTTATTCCATCATAATGTAAGGCGACAATTAATTTCGGGTGAAAGATAATGCCCAGCATGGAAGTTGGAAGAGTCTGCGTCAAGCTCTTGGGGCGAGAAGCGGGCAAGAAATGCGTGGTCGTGGATGTTGTTGACAAGAATTACGTCCTAATTACTGGACCTAAGTCAGTGACTGGGGTTAGACGAAGAAGAACTAATGTCGATCACCTCGAGCCCACGAGCGAACAGGTTGAGCTTAAGAAAGGAGCGCCGGACGACGACGTTGAAAAAGCACTAACCAAGGGCAAGAAGACGAAGTTCATGAAAGAGAGCGCTCTGCAAACTCCAACATCTACGAAACCAGACAAGACGTGAGCCTTAGGTCGTACGGGGCCAACGGCCCTTGGATTTCATTACTCTTTGCGAGTTACTTCCCTTAAGTGTCTCGACTATCCTACTGCCCTATTAGAGGTGAATTATGTGCAAACCGCAATACCCTCTCTGCAACGCAGAGAGATGGTTACGAAGGTTGAGGACACAACAAACCCCCAATACGGTTGTAGGCCAGAAGATCGACCAATACAATTGCAAATCAAGTACGGGATCATCAACCTTGACAAACCGCCCGGGCCCTCAAGCCATGAGGTAGTTGCTTGGATTAAGCGAATGATGAACTTGGACCACGCCGGCCACGGTGGAACCTTAGAGGCAACCCGGCCGAGGTAATCCCAAGGTAACCGGCGTCCTACCGATCGCTTTAGAGGAAGCCACGAAAGTCGTACAGGGCTTTCTCTATTCAGGAAAGGAATACGTCTGTTTAATGCAAGTCCACGCCGATGTTCAAGAATCCACACTGAGAAGTGTGCTAAACGAGTTTGTTGGGGAGATATATCAGAAGCCCCCGTTGAGAGCGTCCGTAAAGCGTGAGCCAAGGAAACGTTGGGTCTACGCGATCGACGTTTCAGAAGTTGATGGAAGAATTGTTCTCTTCCGGTGCTCCTGCCAAGCTGGCACTTACATGCGCAAACTTTGCTCCGATATTGGCGAGGTATTAGCTTGCGGGGCCCACATGAGAGAGTTGAGGAGAACACGGGCAGGTCCACTTACGGAGGAGGACGGCCTCGTTACCCTACACGAGCTCAGTGCAGCACAAAGCGAGTTCGAAGTCGGAAATCCGACGCCGCTTCAGAAGATCATTAAGCCTATGGAGATTGCGCTTTCGGCCTTGCCAAAGATAGTAATTCGCGATTCTGCCGTGGACGCTATTTGTCACGGAGCAGAGCTAGCACTGCCGGGTGTCGTAAGTATAGATTCAGCCATTGAGCGAAACACGTTCGTCGCGGTCTTCACCCTAAAGGGGGAAGCGGTGGCGTTGGGTCGGGCTATGCTGACGACGAGAGAGATGTTAGATCAGGAGAAGGGCGTGGCTGCGAGGATTGAACGTGTGATTATGGATCGGGGTACGTACCCGGCATTGTGGAAGCACTAAGCCAGTTACTGAACAGGCTTAAATTCGGCTTGGAAATGTGGTGGCCATGGAGCCGGGGTTCCCTAGTCTGGTAAGGGGCAGATTCACAACAGCCTAAGCCTGGAATCAAGGACCGTAAGCCTGTGGTCCTTTGGGGCCACGAGGGTTCAAATCCCTCTCCCGGCGCCAACATTTCTCCGGATCTCTCAAAACCGTTACCGTTGAACAAAGTTGGGTCGAGCAAAGAGGTTAGAAATGGTTGGATGCAAATATGCTGACTCTCTCCATGTTTGAGCCGCATTCCTGTCGGAAAGTGGTGGTTTGTGACACAACCATCACTAATGATTTTTACAGAAACTTTTACATAATCTCGCTCAAGTCCTATCGTCATTGCCACCAGCCACACAATGGCATACGTTATGTCGGCCCTCCACCCCCAAAAACACGACACAAAACGACATTGTTATGCGTGAAAACGCCTCTTAATGTTAACTCCATCCTCCCTTGGCAGTGCACGACAAACAAAAGGGCATTGCCCGTAAATCTCTCGCAATTGGGCAGTAGGAAAAAACTAATGTGGCAAGAGCTTCGATTACCCGATGATAATCCGCACCCCTCACAACTAATCAGGGCGACCGCTCAAACTGCGACAATCCGATACCCGAGCGGAACTTCTCCTTGGCTGCGCGTCGTTTGAGCAAACTGCAATGTTGGATTCTCCTCCTGACGCTGGGAACCGGAACCTACACCCGCAACTATCGGAGTGAGTGGGTGGAAGTTGACGGGTTCACCATCAGCCGGCAAGAATTAGTTAAAATTCGACATTACGAATACCCGACGGAAGCACAGGAAAGTTTCGACGCATCCCTATCCCGCAGCCTAGCCAACCTCGAAACGAAAGGGCTAATCCACATGTACAAAGAACCAGCCCAACCCACACCCCCAACCATAAAACTCCCACCCCTTGAACGTCACCTCACCAAACGTTCCACCCGCTACCAGGCGCGATGGATCATGCTAACGGATGAAGGCGAACGAATCGCCATACGGTTACTACTAAACACAAAATGAATCTACCATACCGTAGCTCCCTGTTATTCACAAAGGCCCTAAAGATTGAGGAACAGAGCCAGCAACTTAAGCTAAACAAAATACTAGGTGCCGGCATATGGTGCACGAAATGATACGGGAACGTTACAACCAATCCTGAAAGCTGACAGAGAAGAACAGCGACAAGGTTCCTGTGGGCAAAACAGGATTTCGC
>DATIYC010000075.1:0-4579 GCA_035517955.1 Candidatus Acidiferrales bacterium
GGAACGAAGTTGAGCGCAGTCGACGAAGTTGTCCAGAGTGCTGAGAAGTCAGTCAAGGATATGCTAACGAAGTGACACGTAATGTCTGTGAATTGGGCTGAGATAGACCGGAAGTGGCAGCAGGAATGGGATAGGGCCAAGATTTTCCAAGCCGACCCAGACCCGAAACGCCAGAAGTGCCTTGTCACCTACCCTTTTCCCTACATGAGCGGCCCACTACATGTCGGAAATGGATTTACTGCCGCGAGGATAGACGTCTACGCACGCTATATGCGGATGCGCGGTTACAACGTCCTATTTCCTTGGGCGTGGCATTGGACTGGGAAGACTGTGGCGGGTGCCGCTGAGCGAATCAAGAATGGGGACGAGGAATTCATTCGGCCGATTAGAGAGGTAGACGAGGTTCCTGAGGAAGACCTGAGGAAGTTCGTAGACCCGGTTTACATGGCTAAGTATTACACGGACGTAAACCGCAAGGCGATTCAGCACTTCGGAATCTCAGTGGATTGGCGCAGAGAATTCCACACAAGCTCGTTGAACCCAGCCTTCAGCAAATTCATCACCTGGCAGTACCTACGGTTGCGCGAGAAAGGCTACGTGATTACGGGTACACATCCGGTTGTCTGGTGCCCGAAAGACCAGAGCCCCACCGGCGACGCGGACCGGATGGCTGAGGGTGTCGGGGTAAGGCCTGAGGAATTTATTCTAGTAAAATTCAAAATGGAAGGCTTGTTCCTTCCGTGTGCAACCTTCAGACCCGAAACAATCTACGGCGTCACAAACTTATGGGTTAACCCCGAAGGCGAGTACGTCGAGGCCAACGTGAATGGGGAACGATGGGTAGTTAGCAAGACGGCTGCAGGGAAACTCCAGAACCAGCTCAAAGACGTGAAAATTGTGCGCGACCTTAGAGGATCGGAACTGGTCGGGAAGAACTGCTCTGACCTAATTCAAAACAGGCAGATGCCCATACTACCCGGTAGCTTCGTCAACACAGGAAACGCAACCGGCCTAGTCTACAGCGTCCCAGCCCACGCCCCCTTCGACTGGCTAGCACTCAGAGACGTACAACAGAACCCGGCCTTGACCGAAAAATTCGGCATCAAACAAAACGACTTGACACAGATCAAGCCAATCTCCGTAATCACGGTTGAGGGTTACGGAGAGTTTCCAGCGCTAGAGATAGTTGACCGGATGCACATTCGCGACCAGAATGACCCGTTAGCAGAAGAGGCAACAAAGGAAATTTACAAGGCCGAATTCCACGGTGGAATCCTAAGAGACAATTGTGGCCCATACTCAAAACAAAAAGTGTCAGATGTCAAAGACGGGTTGGTCGCGGATTTTAGACGGAAGGGTATCGCTGATGTCATGTACGAGCTGCCCAAGCCGGTCATATGTAGATGCATGACTCCCTGCGTGGCCAAAGTCCTACAGGACCAATGGTTTCTGAAATATTCAGACCCTGATTGGAAAGTATTAGCGCACCAAGCAATTGACGGAATGGCCTTCTACCCAGAAGAGGCAAAGGCCTGGTTCCACGGCATTATTGATTGGTTACAGGATTGGCCGTGCGCACGAAGAACCGGACTAGGCACACCATTACCCTGGAGCCCTAGTTGGATAGTGGAAACGTTGAGCGACTCCACGATCTACATGGCCTACTACATGGTCAGCAAATTCGTTAACGGCGGACTAGTAAAGGCGGAGCAGTTGACGCCCGAAGTGTTCGATTACATATTCTACGGCGTCGGCAAACCAGAGGACGTTTGCAAGGCGGCTCGTATCGATCGGGAGTTGCTGGATGATGTTCGAAATGAGTTTCTGTATTGGTACCCAGTGGACTTACGCAATTCAGGCAAGGACTTGGTTGGAAACCACCTAAGCTTCTTCATCTTCCACCATGTCGCACTGTTCGAAAAGAAGTATTGGCCAAAGGGGATTGGAGTTAACGGATTCATGCTACTTGAGGGACGGCCAATCCACAAGTCCTCAGGAAACTTCGTCCCACTGTGGAAGGCGTGCGAACAATTCGGCGCCGACGCAGTACGCTGTAACGTTTTGCTAGCAGCGGAAGGAATGGATGATCCGGATTGGCGCGCAGACAACATCCGCGACGTGAAAAACCGGCTAGAATCTTTCCTCTACCTTGTTGATGATGTCGCGCAGAGACCGGAACAGCATGCGTCAAATGGACATTTGGAGGGTTGGTTGATGAGCAAGATTTCAGCCCGAGCGCGACTAGTGGGGGAGGCTGTTGAGAAGATGAAGACGCGAACTGCGACGTCCGTTGCCTTGTACGATCTGTGGAATGACCTACGTTGGTACGAACGACGCGCCTCTAAACCGGATTCAGCTACGTTGAGAGCCTTCATTGCTGATTGGATTCGATTGTTGGCTCCGTTCTCGTCTCACATGGCGGAGGAAGCTTGGAGGAAAGCAGGGCAGGAAGGTTTTGTGGCTGCAGCCGAATGGCCCAAGACTGAGCAAGTGAAGGCAGATGCGAGCTCGGATGAACTTGAGTCCTTGATTAGACAGACGTTGGAGGATACGCAGGAAATAATCGCTACAACCAAACTCACACCCAAGAAAGTTCACTACTACACGGCCGCAAAGTGGAAATGGCGAGTATACAATGAAGCGATGGCACGCTTCACCAAGCAACCAGAAACCTTGAATGGCCTGATCAGAGATTTGCTAGCCGCGAAAACCGCTTCAGTCAAAGACCTACCTAAGTACGCATCGAAGATAATTCAGCAAGTGAGGACCATGCCCAACGAGCTTCGGGCGCGACGTTTAGAGGTTGGCGAGGTTGATGAACGGAGACTTTTCGCGGACGCACAACCCTTCTTCAGCAAGGAGTTGAAGACGGAGGTTGAGGTTCATAGTGAGGAGGATGGGCAGTTGTATGATCCGAAGGGAAGGGCGAAAATGGCGGAGCCTTACCGGCCCGCAATTTTTCTTGAATAAAGAAGAGTAGAGAAGGTTGCGCTTACGGGTGCCAGCGTCGTTCATGCATAATCATGAAGATGCCCGTAACGACGCCAATTATCAGGCCGGCCCAGAATCCGCCGCCTATGAATAGGCTTACTATTGCGGAGGGGAAGATTACGAAGGCTGAGAGGACTTTGAAGCCGAGCATGTAGAGGATTACGGCGCCGATTATGATGATGCCCAAGATTGTGCCGAGTATGAAGCTGAAGTTACCTAGCTGCGCTACCCAGGGGAAGTATGCTACCCACGTGAAGTAGAATGGCAAATAGAGTAGCGCTGCTGCATTGGCGATTATGAGGGCTGCTGAGGTTAGGAGTAGAAAGACTGCCAACCAGCTGTAGGGCCGGAATTTAGTTGGGAACGGCCCGAAGAGTACGCCGCCAGGTGGAGCGCCGGGCATACCGCCAGGAGCCATACCGCCGTACACCGTTCCGGATTGTGGCATTGAAGGTGCCATTTGTGGCGCCATCTGAGGAACTGGCGCTTGAGGTGGAGGGATTGGGTGGTTCATGGCTGCCATATGGTAGCAGCTGGGACAGAGAGCTAGCTCCGAGTAAGGTTTGCTGCATGAACTGCAGATTCTTCGACCGCACCGGCCGCAAACCATAGCGGCTGGGAGGTTAGGGTGATAATAGCACATGTATGCCAATTCGCTTCAACCATTCCTTTCCAAGACGTTCCTGTGCAGTGACGAGGGTAGAGTTGGTTTGACTTGATAGTTAGGTACAAGAAAATGTCAAACCCCACATGGAAAAGCAGCTTGAAATTCGATGCTCAAGCAATGATAACGAAAACACCCCGAAAACAGCTAGAACAACGGTTTCCAGCCTATTTTGCTCAATAGCCGAAGAAATTCACTTCAGTAAAGAACATTTTTCGACGTTTTGTTCCTCACGTAGGCGGCTTACACCGATCGATTTGATTGAGATCGACGTGTGTCCCGAGGTCAACCTGGGAAACAATTTCCACCGCTGAACAGTAATCCTGACATTCTCGGGTTCTTCAGTTCAGGTGTATGCAAATTCGGTTTGCGATGTTTTTTGACGATTTGTGGCCAGCGGCCTCAATATTTTTAGAATGGCATTGATGGTGTCGGAGTTGGGCCCGTAGCTCAGTCTGGATAGTGCTTCTGGTTTGAGCGTCTAAAGCACAGGCCCTCTAAGCGCCTTCGTAACGAGGCGGGAGAAGCCTGGGGTCCGGGGTCCGAATCCCCGCGGGCCCGCCATTACTAAACCCGGGACCGCAGTCCTCAGCGAGATTGAGGCACGATTGGACCAGTCGACGTCTATAGAGGAAGTATTACTGAAATCCGTAATTACGCGCTTATGGTAATACTTACAGTAGGCACAACCTAGCTAAATGGTGTGTTTGCATTCACGCCGACAAAGGTTGACTAGAAATGGCGACAAAAGGGACAGCCCACTCAACGGTCGTTTTTCGTGGAAACAAAACTCGGAGTAGGTTGTGAATTTTGTCAAAACTTCTTGTCTTTGTAAACATTTTTGTTGAATCGTCCGCTATGGATGATGTGGTTCAAGCTCTCGGACGGCTTTCCAACGTTGTAGAGCTTTATCAAGTAACAGGA
>DATIYC010000076.1:0-3004 GCA_035517955.1 Candidatus Acidiferrales bacterium
CCGATCCTCGGATTCGCGAAGAGCAATGTCTTGAATGCATTCGCGGAGAGAAAGAGTACTCGGGATGGTTGAATCGTGATGACATCGGCCGATCGTGGTTGGTTATCGAATATTGCCATTTCCCCGAAGAATTGGCCAGGGCCAAGCTTAGAGAGAGTATCTGCTCCAGATCTCACCTCTACAGCTCCGTCAATTAGAAGATAGAACCCGTCTCCCGGCGCTCCCTTCTTTACAATAGTCTGCCCATTCTCTACTTTGCGCTCCTCAGAATACTTGGCAACCAGGGCTAAATCTTGACTTGTTAAACCGGACCAAACGGGAGTGTTCTGAAGCATCTCGACTATGGAGTCGGTCATCTTTTCAAATCCTAAACGAGGCAATAGTGTCGTACGATATTATTTTGATTCATGGCACTCATACGCGTACATGGTACTCATTTACATTTGAGCAGCGAAGTTTGCGATGCAACATATGCAAGCGCTGAATTTCCTACACAAAGAACCGCATTGGACCTGGACCAGTAATTCAGGGCACCTGCTCCAAAATAGGGTGTACCTACATTTCTATGATGGAGGAGAATTCTCACGTGTATTCGTTTATTGCTTAGGTTCACGACTCTGATCGGAAAAGTGGTTTTCGAATGCGGGTAGTTATAGTTGGTTCGGGGGCTTCCTGGCCCGACTCTGAGAGGTCTTCGCCATGTCAAGTGATTTTGGTAGACAGCGAGCCATTGCTTTTTGACTGCGGGCCAGGGTCTGGGTTGAACTTGATGAGGTGGGGCATTAATCCTGCGTCGGTTAGCCAGATGTTTCTTTCGCATCTTCATATTGATCATAGTTTGGAGCTTGCTTCACTGGTTTTTTCAGGTTATTTGGTTGATAGAAAAGCAAGTGTGGATATTTACGGACCGTCGGGCATCTCGAAGTTCAACAAGCTCCTCTTCGAAGACGTTTACCCATGTGCCCCGTCGATAGTACGAAGCATGCGTAGTGATGGTTGGAACGTTGCTTCACATGAAGTATCGAAAGGACTTGTATCTGAGCAGCGCAATTACAGAGTGTTGGCGACTCCAGTAGAACACGGAATTCCGACGGTTGGTTATAGAATTGAGGCAGAGAAGCGTGCAGTAGTAATTAGCGGCGACACGAGGCCATCCAAATCTCTAATAGAGTTGGCCAAGGGCGCTGATGTTCTAATTCACGAATGCTCGTTCCCGGACGATATGCTTGAACTCGCACAGAAAACCAATCATTCCACAGCATCAGAAGTTGGAGAAGTGGCCTATCAGGCAGGTGTGAAAAAGGTGATTCTGACGCACCTATTCCCGATAGTGAAGGACAGAGAGGAAGAACTCCTTTCTAGTGTCAAAAGGAAATTTCGCGGCGAGGCCATACTAAGCCATGACCTCTTAGAAGTGAACGTTTGAGTTTGCGCCGCAAATTTCCCGAAAGTTTGCTATTCGAATAGCTATCAGACCTGACTAGACTTAGCCGCCTGCTACGGCTCCTATGATGAGAAAAGGTTCAGTTCCCATCCGCACCGCTTCGGGCAGCTGTGTATCTGGTGGTTCAAGGGTCAGGTCTTCTCCGCACGCATAGAACCGGAGGAACGGTCTGCGTTGTTGCGTGACGTGGTCGCGAATTGTCCCTCGCAGCATCGGATAGTTTGATTCGAGTTTATCAAGAACTGAGCGTGTAGTTACTGACCCTTCTACTTGCACTTTTACTTCTCCGTTGACGTGTGCAAGTGTCCGCAAGTGCGGTGGAAGCGATACTCGTATCATGGGAGCGTTTGGACCTCAACGGACAGGACGGCGGGTAGATCACGAACGATGGGAGCCCAATTATCGCCGGAGTCATTGGAGACGTAGACTTGTCCTCCAGTTGTGCCGAAATAAATGCCGCAAGGATTTAGCGAGTCTACGGCGATTGCGCCGCGCAGTACATTGACGTAGCAATCTGAACTCGAGAGACCATTTGTAAGTGCTTCCCATTCTTTTCCTCCTGTGCGGCTACGGTAGACGCGTAGTTTTCCGTCGGGCGGATAATGTTCGGAGTCACTCTTGATTGGGACGACGTAGATTGTCTCGGGTTCGTGGGCGTGTACATCGATAACAAAACCGAAATCTGAGGGTAAGTTTCCGCTAACTTCTTGCCACGAATCGCCTGCATCATCGCTGCGCATTACATCCCAATGTTTCTGCATGAACAGAACATTCGGACGTGACTTGTGCATAGCGATTCTATGAACACAGTGGCCGACTTCTGCCTCTGTATCGGGAAGGAACTGCGAATGCAAACCCTTGTTGATAGGCTTCCACGTTACTCCTTCATCATCGGTTCGGAATGCACCAGCGGAGGAAATTCCGACGTACATCCTTTTGGGATTTGTAGGGTCGAGTAGGATCGTGTGCAAACACATCCCACCAGCTCCTGGCATCCACTTAGGGCCTGACGAATGGCCGCGTAGCCCAGCTAGTTCATGCCAAGATTTTCCCCCATCCTTCGAGCGGAAGAGGGCGGCATCTTCAACGCCCGCGTAAACCGTATCTGGGTCAGTCGGGGAGGGTTCCAGATGCCAGACTCGCTTGAACTCCCAAGGATGCTGAGTTCCATCGTACCACTGATGCGTGGTCAGCGGTCGGCCGCTTGGGGAGGTGTCATAAACGAACTTGTTGCTTTCACCGACGGGCATACCGATCTCGTTCTTGGTGGGTTCGCCTTCCTTCAAACCTGGCTGATACCATGACTTACCCCCATCGTCCGAACGTTGGATAATTTGGCCGAACCAGCCACTAGTCTGTGAGGCGTAGATTCGGTTAGAGTCAGCTGGCGAGCCTTTCATGTGATAAACCTCCCAGCCACCAAAAGATGGGCCACTAATCTTCCAATCCTTGCGTTTTCCATCAGATGTCAGGATGAAGGCGCCTTTACGCGTACCAACCAAAACTCGTACGTTACTCATTCTCGTCTCCTGACACAGTATACTTGACCTACTATAAAGT
>DATIYC010000077.1:0-10211 GCA_035517955.1 Candidatus Acidiferrales bacterium
GAAGACGAGGCGAGAGCGACTGGATTCGAACCCAAAGTTATCGGATCCATACGAAAGGGTGAAACCACCGCCGCGGATACGCGAGCGGCTGCTGAACAGATGTATCGATTGAGAGTGAACCTGATTCTCTTCGCGGGAGGAGACGGTACTGCCCGCGACGTTTACACTGGAATTCGAGACCGTTGCGTGGTCTTAGGAATTCCGGCCGGCGTGAAGATACACTCAGGCGTATACGCAATTAACGCCCGCGCGGCGGGAAAACTCGCAGCAATGTACCTGCAAGGAGAAGTGACTCATGTAAGAGACGCTGAAGTGATGGACATTGACGAGGAAGCGTTTCGGGCAGGTCGTGCATCTGCCCAACTCTACGGATACCTTCGTGTCCCATTTGAGGAAACATTCGTACAAAACCCAAAAGCAGGCACCAGGGAGTCGGAAGAATCGGCCGTGGAGAACATTGCTTACACTATCGCAGAAGAAATGGAACCAGACTGCTTGTACATCCTTGGACCAGGAACGACTATGAGAGCAATCAAGGCAAAGATCAGTCCCGATAACACCCTCCTAGGGGTAGATGTGGCGCTTAACAAACAGCTGATTGCGCGAGACGTAAATGAGCAAGGCCTACTGAGTTTGATCAAAGGGAAAAAAGCCAAGATCATTGTCACAATTATCGGCGGCCAAGGATACATCTTTGGTCGCGGAAACCAGCAAATTAGCCCACAAATCATACGCGAAGTTGGAAGAGAGAATATTATCGTTGTAGCCACGACAGATAAGATAACTTCGCTCCGCGGAAAACCTCTACTCGTCGACACCGGCGACATCACGACTGACAATATGCTTGCCGGCTACATCAGAATCGTCACAGGCTACGGCGAACAGGCCGTTCTGAAAGTGACAGCTTAACTTACCAGTGGTCCTACCCTGTCATCCCAGATGAAAATAGAAGTTCACGGTTTATAGAGAAAATCCGATTGATGGCAAGTGGAATATGCGTTAGCTGAGTACGAATCCGAGCCAGAATGCAATTAGGAAAGGATAGTCGTTAGGTTGCCAAGATCGCCTATTTTCGTTGTAGAAGTTCTATCCAGATGCCGTTCGGGTCCTTTACGTAGGCTTCTTTCCAACCGAAGTTTCCACCAATCACGTATGGCTCCACCACAACTTCAACTCCTTGCAGTTTGAGTTCTTTTACAGTGGCTTCCAGGTCTTGAACATCGAAGGATAGGTGATCGAGGTCTTCACCATTGGTATAGGGTGAGTTGAATGGACTATCTTCTTCGTAATGATTGAGCTCCAAAAGTTGCTGTGAGTTTTGGCTCCTGAGCGTAACCACGCTGCCTTTGGTTGGCGGGGTTTTCTGGAGAGGCTCTGTTATGGTCATGCCTAACACTTGGGTGTAGAATCTCAAAGATTCTTCCATGTCGCGAACTCGTATTCCAACATAGATGAACCGGCAATCCAATGTCACCACACTCTCCAGTCAATCAGCACGGAGCGGCTGGATATGCATTATGCTAAGAGGTTAGTCGGTCAACCAACGACTTCACGTTACCCTCCTGAGGCACATGTCGAAGCGACACGGTTGAAACAAGTAACAATGTTTATGCGCTAGGGCAAGTCGTTTAGTGCTGAGGTAGGAAAATTGACTAAGAAACGGAAGTCACGCGGCCGAAGCAAAGGAGGCAAAGGCAGCGCAGTGATGATTCAGTGCTCACACTGCGGTAGGCCAGTGCCCCGGGACAAGGCTAAACGTGAAACAAGATGGACAAGCCTAGTGGAACCATCGCTGGCGCGTGAACTACGCCAGCACGGGACATACATCGCACGCGAGAGAGTGGTGAAATTCTATTGCGTCTCTTGCGCCGTGCACTTTGGCTTGACGAAGGTAAGATCCGAGAACGAACGACGGTACTACTAACCAAGGCTCCATCGTAATCTGATCTGCTTTCGCACTCGCCAACGAAAACGTTGGTTGAGTGCGATGAATTCCCTTCTAGACTCGTACGTTACTTCGTAGTAGAGATGCGGGAGGGTATGCATGAAGAGCCCCCTATTCTTCTAATAGGCCTCAATGCGCAAGGGGCTTACAATCAGCTTCGACTGGTGTTTAACGATTATTTCGTCTATGAAGAAGCAACTCATTCGAGATACAGATATACGCCAAGTCTTAGCTGAGATTGTATAGCCTCCGGTTTCTGGGAAGAGTCCTTGAAGAAACGTTCGCGCCTAGACATTTACGCAGACATTCTGGATTACTTGAAACATCACCCGGACGGCTGTCAAGTTACCCGACTTTCCTACGGCGCGGGGTTACCCATTGATAGAATGAACCTGATGCTTCAAACGCTCTCTCACTTTGAATTGGTCCAAATACACCTCATCGGTCGACCGCTCCAAGAAAGCCCAGCCCAACGCAGGTATTATGGAATCACAAAGAAAGGGTTGGAGTACCTTGAGGCTTACAAGAAGATTCAGGAGTTGATTACGTATCTCGACACGGAGCCCCGACGACCTAGCGGAGCCCCAATGGATTACTTAGATTAACGTAGGTTCGGACGTCACTCACATATTGTGACTACAATACGCGACTACATTACGCGATTCTCTAACGTGCCCTGCCCTTTAATGGGGCGCCGACTAGGGGGCGGGTTGATGATGAAAAAATGTTCAGAGTAAGAATGCCTGAATTCGGAAAAGACCTCAGCGCAATAACTTGCGGAATGGAAACTCTTGCAACTCGCGCTAAATTCATGACCGGGTCCATGTTATTCGGTCCCGCTCCCGTGCGTGCCATAAGCCACCCGGCTCAGAGGACACACTACGACCCACAACGAGACCTAGCCCTCCTCCAAGTACAATTATCCAGGTGCAACCGCTAAAATCGTCCGTTCACCCGGAAAACAGAAATAACAACAAAACCCACTTGAAGTCTAAGCACGGGATAAACCGTGAAGGTTGACTTCACAGTAAAAAACGCGCCGAGTTACAAAGTCGCGTACATACTCCGTTATGGCCCATACGCAGGACAGGACACGTGGCGCTCGGAGCTAACTCAAATCGAGAGATGGGCCAAGCGAAATAGGATACGCACCGGCAAATGGATCGTTTACTTCATCGACAAGTGGACTGCGAAATCACAAAAGAAGCGTCGTTCCATCGCAGCCATAGAGATCAAGGGTAAAGGCAAACCCCAAGCCAAGATCCGGCTCATGAAGATCCCCAGACAAAAAGTCGTGAGCGTAACCTTCGACCCCAACAACATATCAGCCGACCTAGTCTACCTCGGAATCGAGGGATGGTTGGAAGAGTCAAGAACATACACGCAGACGACACGTTCAAGAGAAGTATACAACGGAAACCCATGGACCAACCCAAACGCGTGGGCAAACTGCGAAGTACAAGTCCCAATAAGAAGAAAATAATACAATTCTAACATTTGTAAAATATGCTGAATTCTTTCATTGATCGTTGAAGCTCGACGTTACGTTCGCGAACTTTTTCGATCTTGAAACTATTCTGAAGAGTTTGTAAAGGAACTCGAAGCACTTCGACGCGATTCCTCTGGCGGTATGGTAATGGAATTCTGGTTCCTTCTCGCCGTGCTGCCTATCTTCTTCTGGGGAATCGCCGCCGTCTTGGCTAAAGTGAGCACACCACAATTGAATGTCGTTAGAGTAGCATTGATCATCGTAATCATCGAGGGAGCGATGTATTTCGCGGGTTACGTATCGTTCCGAAACACGACCACCTTAAGCTTCAGCTCAATTCTGTTCGGCTTGGGCACCGCCATCGTGGGCATGGTTGCCTACCTCTGCTTCTATGAATCAATGCTAGATGGTCAGGTTGCTGTAATTGGAACAATATCCGCCGCATACCCCGCACTCACAGTTCTGGGAGCGCTCTTGTTTCTTTCCGAAACCCTAACCACATCCGAGGCAGTAGGATTAGTCGCAGTCATATTCGGGATCGTAGCCCTATCCTACGAACGAACACCAAACTCACAACGCACAATACCGAAGCGATCACTGTTCTTTGCCCTACTGGCGTTCTTTCTCTGGGGCATCTGGGGATTAGCAACCAAAATTACGATAGATACGATCGGTCCGGGCAATATGTTCGGGTTTTACTCGATCGCCGCAGTGGCTCTACCGCTCATTTACTTTGGAATTCGCAGAAACCGACTCTCCAAGAGTGAAAAGCCATCAAAGTTTCTTTGGGCAGCGGGAGCAGGAGGTGTCGCCTCAAACGTAGTTGGAACATTGATCTTCGCGTTCGCATTGAACGTAGGACAGGCGTCACTCGTGGTGCCAATATCCAGCGCTTACCCCCTCGTCACCGTCGCTCTCGCCATCACACTCCTTGGCGAGAAACTAAACCGACTGCAGACCATAGCACTAGCGGTCCTACTCATTGGCTTGATAACAATCGGTGTGACAAGTTGAATTGTCGGCAGACTGAATCCAGGTATGGAGCGCCCATACCGGGGTATTGTATCGTTCACGTGGCCCTCAACGGATTCCTGTCGTGGGTTTGAGCTGTTTTTGTTAGGCACACATCTAACTCAAGACGGTTGCAGTCACAGGTCGAGTGGACTACTTGCTTGCGCGAACGTCCCCTCAGTGTAGTGCAAATGTACAACTACTTTCATGTGGAAAGCAGTGGCATTTCTTGCGTTGGTCTTTTGCACGCAGTTTTGTCTACTGCGTCGTCTAGTTTCATTGTGATCCTTATGTCGAGAACAGGTGCACTCGGAAGGTTGCGCAGGCACCTCCCGCTTCTGGTTGTGCTTGTCTTCTTCCTGACTGGGGATTACATGTCGCTACTCAGACAACTTCTACTGATGTTCTAGCCGAGCTAGGACAAACACTTTCGGGTTGGTTCGATCATAGATCTCTAGGTGTCTTCCGGTTTAGGAGCAGATTGAGAATTCTAAAGGTCAATCCCCAAATCACGTGTCCCTCATACTCGTACGATGGAACCCTCAACGTTCCATCGTCAACCTTAACCTCAC
The DNA here is from genome assembly GCA_035517955.1 of Candidatus Acidiferrales bacterium. Taxonomy (GTDB): domain Archaea; phylum Thermoproteota; class Bathyarchaeia; order 40CM-2-53-6; family 40CM-2-53-6; genus FEN-987. The sequence continues at coordinate 5,018 of DATIYC010000077.1, forward strand.
TATTCTTAATCTCAAGTTTCTCAAAGTCCGCTAAGGGCACCCAGAATGTCTCAGCCACCTCGACATTTGAGCGGAGAACTACGGTTGATTTGAGTTGGAAGGCGCTGGGCAGCACTCGCATTCTACGAGACCTTGTCTCAGTGAGGGGGAGGTGGCCGAGTAGTTGGTGGTCTTTGAGCTGAACGCCCACTTCCTCCTTCGCCTCGCGCATGGCGGTCTCCAACAAATCACGATCCGACGTCGACATACGCCCTCCAGGAAATGCGATCTGCCCCGACCATGGATCACCCTTGAGCTCCCTTCTCCTAATCAGAAGAATTGAGCCACCTCGGTCGGTAGGATCAATGATTACTGCCACGCCTGCAACCGGCAAATCCTCCGACCTAAGCACAGGAATTACGCGCGTGAGCCGACTCTGAACTGAATCTAGATCGAACTTGCCGCTCACTTTTGCCCACGATCGTTAGCTAAGTTGCTTGGTAGTCAAGCTTTATCTTTTGGTCGAAAAGCAACTTCTCCTCAGGTGACGTTAAATGGCGAATACTGCGGACGCATTACGGTGGATTGACCAATCCAAGGATGAGCTAACTCGATTCATGGTTGAGATGTTGAAGATCAAAGCGGTTAACCCCGACTCGGGAGGAAACGGCGAGTATGCCCGCGGCATCTTCATCCAGAAACAACTGGAAAGCTTCGGGTTGAAGGTGGAGAGACATGATGTTCCAGACAAACGAGTCGCCGAGGGAACACGAATCAACCTCACCGCGAAAATAGAGGGTGATGATACGAGCAGAACGCTTTGGCTCGCTGCCCACATGGACACTGTACCCGAAGGAGCCCGCGAACTTTGGGCAACAGACCCCTACAATCCAGTAGTCAAGGACGGAAAGATCTTCGGCAGAGGCTCCGAGGATAACGGACAGGCGATCGGGTCAATATTCTTCACAGCTAAAGCAATCAAGGCCTCAGGACTCAAACCGAAAATGAACCTGGGCTTAGCTTTCGTATCGGACGAGGAAACCGGGAGCACCTACGGTGTTATACCGCTGCTGGAGAAAGGAGTCTTCAAACCAAACGACATCGCAATCGTCCCAGACACTGGGAAACCGGATGGTTCGGAAATTGAGGTCGCGGAGAAGAGCATTTTGTGGCTGAAGATAACAACCATCGGCCAGCAAGTGCATGGAAGCACTCCCGAGAAGGGGTTGAATGCACACAGGATTGGAATGAAATTCGCATTAGAATTAGACGATATGCTACATTCAAAGCATCCTGCCCAAGACGCCTTATTCGAGCCATCAAAATCCACTTTCGAGCCTACTAAGCATGAGGCGAACGTTGACAACATCAATACCGTTCCAGGGGTTGATGTTCAATACTTCGACTGCCGCATCCTACCACAGTACCAAGTCTCAGCTGTTTTGAAAGAGATTGAATCATTGAAGTCAAAGGTCGAGAAGGAGACGGGTACAACCATCCAAATCAAACCCATCCAAGCCGAGCAAAACACGAACCCCACACCGATGGACAGCCCAGTCGTAAAGAAACTAAGGGCCGCAATCAAGGAACTACGCGGTATCGACGCCAAACCAATAGGGATTGGCGGAGGAACCGTGGGCTTATACTTCCGCAGGAAGGGAATTCAAACCGCAGTGTGGCAAACACTCGACGACCTAGCCCACCAACCAAACGAATACTGCAAAATCGAGAACCTAATCAATGACACAAAAGTCTTCGTTCACGTCGCCACCTCCTAGGCATCACGGTGCACCCTAAACGACCGACCCCAACCAATACAGAGTCACGACCGCCACCCGATCTGACCAACCACTAGTCGCCCGACTCTGTAGGCGCGCCGTGGGCTCATCAGATTACGTTCTCATTGCGCTACGAAAAGTCATTGACCGCAACGGCCTATTCCTGGCCTGGAGTGGCCACGAGCTTGTCGGGATGACAAACTTCGAGCCCTGCATAGACGGCGCTGGCTGGCTGAGCATGGCTCGCACGGATCCTGCATGGCGACGCAAAGGTGTAGCCCTATTTCTTCAACGAGAAATCGCCAAGCACGCAAAACGTGAAGGCATCAATCTCCTGAGGTTGTGGATAACATCCGACAACAAAGCGTCAATCCTTGCATGCGAAAAAGGAGGATTCCGAAGAGTTTGCGAAGCCGCCCACATCCACACCAACCTTCGAGACAAACGAAAATCCACAGCTACTCCCAGCTCTGCATCACATCCTCTTATCCAATCGTGTCTGAAATCCAACTACCTCACTAGAATGAACGGCTACATAGGCCGTCAATGGCATTTTCTCAAACCAACCACAAAACTCCTCGAACATCTAGAGAACAACGGGGAATTATACAGCGTCGGCGACTGCGCCCTGTTAGTAACCAAACCGGAAAAGCGATTCAGGCAACCGCAAAGCAGCCTCACTATACTCAAAGGACCCCCCACTAGAAGCCTACGACTCGGAAAGGAAATCGCCCGCGGTCTAAACGCCCGAGTACTAAGCGCTTACATCCCTTATGACCGATACCAACTCGCGGCCGCGAAGAGGGTTGGTTTCAGAAGAAGACCGTGGGGAAAGCACTGCATCATCTTCGAAAAGAGACTGCACTGACACTCTGAAAACTGCTAAGAGCATTTAAGGCTGCGAACTCGCCGCCATAAGCTAGGTGTCAGCAATGATTACCGCCTTTGTCATGTTGAACGCTGAGAGAGAACGAATTGCTGCCCTTCCCGAGGAGTTACTGAAAATTAGCGGTGTTACCGAAGTCTACTCCGTAGCTGGAGATTTCGACCTCATCGCAATCGTTCGAGTGAAGCATCCTGACGACTTAGCGGCAGTGGTAACTGAACAATTTGCCAAAGCTAAGGGCATAACCGCAACTAAGACGATGATCGCGTTCAAATGCTACAGCAACTACGACTTAGACCACATGTTCCAAATCGGCTTCAAGAACTAGTCCCGACGATCAGCTGCTCGAGTACTTCGACAAGATCCTTGAGAGCACTTTCAACGAAATATTTCCGCCGCTAACCACGACAACGATCTCATCGTCCTTCCTTGGGTGCAGTCGCTCGAGCAAGGCTGCCACGGCTGCGGCAGCGGAGGGCTCAATCAGCAAGTGTGCCTCTTTCATTACTGTGAAAACTGCCTTCTCTATCTGCTCCTCAGTCACAAGCAGAACTTCCTCCACGTAACGTTTCACATGCCTGAAAGTCAGAACTCCGGGCTCACGCGCCGCTAATCCTTCGGCAATGGATCCGGTGTCTGTCAGGCGAGTGATCTTACCGTTCTTGATGGATTGGTACATTGATGATGCCTTCTCAGGTTCAACACCAAACACCTTCACCTCAGGCTTCAAGCGCTTAACCGCCGACGCTATTCCAGAAATAAGCCCACCGCCACCAATTGGCACGACGACCTTTGTTAGGGTGGGTAGGTCTTCGCAAATTTCGAGGCCAATAGTTCCTTGTCCAGCGATTATGTCTAAATCGTCGAATGGCGGAATCAAGACGGCGCCAGTATCTTTCTGAATCTCAACAGCCTTCTCGAGCCGCTGGTCGTGGAATAATCCATGTTTGATAACCTTCGCCCCGTATTCTCCGATCGCGCTTACCTTCTCATCTACGGCGGTTGTCGGAACAATTATGGTCGCCTGCGTTCCAGTCAACATCGACAAATAGGCGACAGCAAGCCCATGGTTCCCAGACGATACTGCAACCAAACCGCGAGCACGCTCCTCCGACGTAAGTTTCAGTATCTTGTTTGATGCACCCCTAACCTTGAAGACGCGAATAGGTTGGTAAGATTCAAGCTTCAAATACACTTTCGCGCCGGCAAGTCTGCTCAATCCTGGAGAAAGGTACTGCGGGGTTCGGTAGGCGATCTTCGCGATTCGCTCTTTCGCTTCCCGAATTTCACTCAAACTAACAAGCCGGTCACTCATCCTAATCCCTCATCTACAAATCAAGCAGATCGTTAGGTCGGGAAAAGCTTAGAGCGGCTAGGTTGAGACTGCCGGTTTTGACCCGCCGTTAAGTCCTGAGGATGTGATCGCAGCGGTGGATTTTCGTCCGAAGTGGGCTTGGACACGTGGCTGAATTAGGTAGAACATGATGACGAGGTCGATGATCAATGCAAGAACCTCTCCAGCTCGCGGTCGTAAGAAGAGCGTGAAGACTGAGGTGATGATGCCGAATACGGAGAGGATGACAGCAATAACCCACGCCCATTTCCTGCCGACCCAGAGCCCATAAGCAACAATGAAAGCTAGCACAGTAAAAATCACGTACAAAATTCCGACTGTGAACGTAACTGATGACAACGGTCGTATTTGGGGAAAAACCTCCGGTAACACTCTTCGGGCAAATATCACCGTAAAACCGCTCAGGAGCGCCAGCACGCCGACTAGAACTTGAAGCGCTACTAGAACGCTTATGCTAAGTGGACGCTTTGCAGTCGACAAATCCCGTGTGGTTCCTACTTACTCGAAGTCCTTTGGTCGGATATTAATTGCCGAATTTTGTCGCCAAGAGTCTTTCGATCCGCATCGTTCTTGGCAGAAATCCATTGAAGTTTCAAGTAGAAAACATCTTTCTCATTTGAGGTCATGTGTTTCGACCGATTTTTCCAGTCATCTGAACAGCGCACAGTTCCGGAAGGCTGAATATAACCTTAGGCCGCGGTTGTACGGCAAGCTAAAAGCTTCGCACTCTTTTGCTTGTCGACTTCCTATTGAATTGTGAATCATAGTGTTTTGAGCATGGCTGTGCAGGACGTACAGCATTCGGTAAACTCATGGGACGCCTTAACCCCCTCGTCCATTTGTTCGCGGGTTACCTCTTCAAACCCGAACCGCTTAAAGTAACCCTTCGCGTCATTCGTGAACAAATACAACAAACTTACACCCTTCTGCTTAGCATTCTTCAGCACCACATCAAGCAGCGCTCTAGCATAGCCAGCGTTTCTGTACTCTTCCTCAACGGCTACAGACCTCAGCAAACCTGCATGCTTGTATAATTCACAGCCAGCGACACCAACTCGGTTTCCCTTCCCGTCTAGGGCAACTACAAAATTCCCAAACCATTCCTCAACCCCGATAATTGGCAGGCCATTCGTCTCCAAGAGAGTCTTAATCCAAGGAAGATCGTTCGAGCTGGCTTGCCGGATCAGGACTCTCTGC
>DATIYC010000078.1:0-4836 GCA_035517955.1 Candidatus Acidiferrales bacterium
AGTACGAGTTTGTGTGCTGGAAAATTTCTTAACCCGACGAATACTGCCTCATCATTGCCGCCCAGAATTGCGATTTGCAGAGTCCTTAACGGCATGCCATCTCAGGTCCATTCGCATGTAATTAAACGCTTACAATTCGACTTATACAGAAGGAGCCGTTTCATCAGGCAACTAACGGGCACGGGATTAGAGCATGTTTGCAAAACGACTGTCTATGACTCAATCCGTCATCTTTTCCATGCCGCTCTATATCTCGGTGTTCTTGATGAGATTCAGTTTCGGACTCGTCCTCTTCACATTGCCAATCTACCTCCCGAAGCGCGAGTTCTCGAATTTTATTGTCGGGTTGATTGCAGCGGCATATCCTATAGCAGAAACGATTTGTGCTCCGATGGTCGGCATGCTAGTGGACCGCTTAGGCAGACGAAGGTGGATTTATCTCGGACTAACGATATCCACAGTCGCATTATTCGCGTTCACTTTTAGCACGAACATTTCATACTTGATTGCTGTGCACGCCGTGCAAGGCATCGCGGCAGCCATGATAGTTGTCAGCTCCCTTACAATCGTAACCGATTCGACCACAACGACAAACCGTGGAGAAGAAATGGGCGTCTATGACTTCGCGAACCTTGGCGGGTACATGGTTGGCATTCTTGCCGCAGGCATCTTGACTCGAGTGGGCTCAAAGCTAATCCCATTTTATTTCGCATCTACCCTCGCTGGAATCGGAGCAATCTTCGCCTACGTCAAAGTCAAAGAGACTAGAGGACGAAGCAAACAAAACATTTCTTCTCCAATTCAGACACTCAAAACGCTTCTAACCAACAGAAGTTCCGCGAGAATGTTTCCAATATGGCTGGCCGTGACAACTTTCATCGGCATGGCGCTGACGTTCGGTCCAAGACTTGGCCCATCGCCACTAGAAACGAGTTTCCTGTTCGCGGGAGCTATTCTGGTATTGGCTATCACGCAACCATTCTTCGGCTATCTTTCTGACAAGTACGGCCGGGACAAACTCATGACGGTGGGTTTAGTTTCAATTCTGGGCCTCTTCTTCACGACCATCAACGTCCTAAGAGGAAGATTGTTGTTTTCATCGGTCCTGCCGTTCTTAGTGGTTTTTGGTTTTGGTAGCTTCGCTTTTGCGCCAGCGGCTCTAGCGTCTCTAGGCGATATCGCTCCAGAACAAGGGCGAGGAACGACGATGGGAGCGTACAGCATAGTAATCAGCCTTGGAACGATAATCGGACCCCTTCTGGGAGGCTACTTACTCGACAGGTACGGAATGACTAGCTTGTTCTACGCTGGCCTAGTAATACTCATAGGCGCGTTGACTCTAGCGATTCTCATAGCCGGACCTACCCTCCCGAGACCACGACGGATAACCCTACAACGAAAATGAACCGAGCTTCTGTGTATTCGCCCGAAATTGCATAACCAATAAATTGAACGGCTCCTTCCTCGCCAACATGGAAGCCGTATTTCTCGTCCAGCCCTGGGTCCAGAACCGCACGGCTATGGATTGCTGCAAATTATGCTACCAAGAAAGGACTACGAAAGATCATCTGGAATGTAAACGAGCCAACCTGGCCGCGTACAATTCACTGTTAGCTGTTCTAAAACTGGAGAAGGGACCGGAGTTTGAAGGATCTCTGAAACAATTGGAGGAAGCCAAGGCAAAATGCCTTTCCAAGGCCAAGCCAGACGACGAATGCCACAATCAATCCCAAAACGCCTTGAAGCACACCTTGGAAGTCTATGATAAGATCTTAGACGACTACAGAAAGAAACTACCAACACGTACTCCACCACGACTCTAAACGCGTAAGCAGGATCCGTCCTCGTGCATAATATTTCAAAACACCCACGAATCCTTCATTGAGAGTGGACTGGTGCCTGTCTAGTGTCGATGAACGGACGTAGGGCAGTGCTCTAAATGCAACGGCACGACACCAACAAGATTCATTGGCAGGATTGGACTGACGAAGCGTTTCAAAGAGCCAAATCCGAGAACAAACCTGTTCTTCTAGATATCAGCGCCGTTTGGTGCCACTGGTGCCATAGATTAGACCAAGACACATACTCGGTTTCTGACATTGCGGAGTACATAGACGCTAATTTCGTTCCAATTCGTGTGGACACTGACAAGCGACCGGACATTAATCGAAGGTATAACCTAGGAGGTTGGCCTACCACCGCCTTCTTGACCCCTGATGGACAAGTCATCGGGGGAGGAACGTATTTTCCCCCGCAGCAAATGCGCCAACTTCTTCGCGACATTAGATCAGCCTGGCAGAAATCTCAAGGCAAAGCAGCTCCTAGACTAGAGGCAGTTGAAACTGAGAGACCACCAGTCGGAGAGCTATCTGAATCAATAGTTGATGAGATTATTGGAGAAATTGCGAACAACTTTGACCCAATCTATGGGGGCTTCGGATCACAGCCGAAATTCCCGAGCACCGAAGCTCACGAACTCGCCCTGATGAAGTATCATTACACTGGCAACCGCGAACTCCTCAAAATTGTCTCCATTACCTTGAACAATGTTGGAAAGAGCGGCACTTACGACAAGGAAATGGGAGGCCTCTTCAGATACTCAACCGTTCGAGATTGGAGTATACCACATTTTGAGAAGATGTGCGAGGACAACGCCAAATGGCTACAATTGTACATACACGCATACGAATCTACAGGAGAAGTATTCTACGCGGACGTAGCGAAGGGCATCATCGATTACGTGAACACATGGCTCAGTGACCAAGAGAAAGGATGCTTTTACGGAAGCCAAGACGCGGACGAAGAATACTACAAACTATCAAAAGCTGAACGACTGAAGTTGAACCCTCCATTCATTGACAAGCACATTTACACCAACTGGAACGCCCTCATGATCCAAGCCTACCTTGAGGCATCCTTCCCACTCAACGATCCGTCTGTGAAAGATTTCGCACTCAAGAGCCTCAGAAGATTGATCGAACTGAATTACAAGGAAGGCGAAGGCATGTTCCACTTCAACGATGGTGAAGCACATCTGCCAAACCAACTGGCCGACCAAGCCACCACTGCAAACACCCTATCCCAAGCGTATCAATGCACAGGAGACGAGAACTACCTCAAATTAGCGGAGGAAATAATGGTGCTAGTGGGTAGAAGATTGGAAGACACCAAGTCCGGTGGTTTCTTTGACACGGTAGTAGACAATGCAGCTCAAGGTTTCCTTAGCAAAGCCGCCAAGCCTCTGGACGAAAACAGCATCACCGCGCGCGTGCTCATCAAGCTACATCACCTTACTGGAAAAGACAGCTATCGCAAACAAGCCGAGGGCGGGTTGAAACAGTTTGTGGAAGTGTATCCGAATTATGGCTTCATGTCCGCAGAATACGGTTCGGCCGTAGATGCATTTCTGAACGAGCCAACCATGATACAGATTGTCGGTTCAATAGACACTGCAGAAACGAAAGGACTACTTGAAGAGGCAAATCGGATCTATGAACCGCGAAAAATCGTTAATCTCTTAAACCCCGAGAAAAATGCTGACACGATTCGTACACGCGGATATCGCGAAACGAACCAAGCCACTGCGTACATTTGCATAGGCAAAGCATGTACGGCACCAATAACGGAACGTAAGCAGATTGCAACTGAATTGAAGAAAATGTTGGCTACTCGGGCGAAAAGGCAAGCTTGAGATCGTCAGTCTTCAGCTTCTTTCTAATCTCTTCCATCTGGTCTGGCCTAATCAGCTTCCTCGCAGTGAACCCAGCGCTATCGTTCGGGTTTCGAGGAATTATGTGAACATGTACGTGGGGTATGAGTTGGTTCGCGGCTGCGCCATCGTTTACTGAGAGGTGTGACGCAGAAGCGCCCAGCCTCGAGGTTATGAGACGATTCAATGCGTGCACCCGTACATACAGTGCACAGAACTCCTTCGGGGACATCTCGTTTACCCGCTCGAAATGCCTCTTTGGTAGAGCTAGCGAGTGGCCAAAGGAAATGGGGTACTTGTCAAGAAACGCTATGTGATTTGCATCCTCATAGATAGTGTAAGCGGGTGTAGTTTTGTTTACTATCTCGCAGAAAACGCACGCCATACATTGCCCTATCCTATCTGCACCGTTTAGTCATAGAGGAGTACGAAAGTTAGATAAAATCACTCGCAACTGATACAAACATCGATAATTCCTGGGAGGAGACACCAATATCTCCGAAAAAGACTGGAACAAGGAAAGCGAAGAAAAGACCTGTAAACAGAAAAGCCAGATCAAAGAAATCCCGAACCAGAAAGCCGCAAAGGAGGACCCCGGCGAAAAAACAACGTCCTCCAATGCAAAGGAAGAGAACGACGGTTCACTCGAGGACTAAACGTGCCACTTCAAAGCAGGAACCCTTCAATCCGTTGCTAGTTTTCATGATGTTCCTTTACATGCTACGGGTCATAGACGAGAAAACACTAAGAAGAATTAGAAAAGACCTAAGCCCGACGAAGAAACGCACTCCTAAAAAACGAAGATGAGACAGAGGAAGACTGAACAATCGTTTTCCGAGCTTGTCGAGTTTCGGTAGGTTGCAATCACGATCTAAGTGAGTCAGGTGAATTTTCCCAGCATTGGTTTAACTAAGTTCACCAAAACTTGCGTCTTGATTTTGACGCTTTTAGTGTGTGACCCAGGATTGAAGTACACAAATTCTTGACTCAAGAGGCTTTCATCAAAGATTGTTTCTAGATTGATGATGTTACCTAGTGGGTATACGCATCCTACCGAACACCGCGTAACTTTCTCTGCTTCATTTTTCGGGGCTAAAGAGATGGGAAGTGATTTAACAATCGTACCT
>DATIYC010000079.1:0-4127 GCA_035517955.1 Candidatus Acidiferrales bacterium
CATTAGCATTCACCAAAAGGGTGTCGTTCCCGTTGTCCTGCAATTGGAGTCCGCCTCCGGTGCCGACAAGATTTATCACCATGCCGCCAATGGTGTAAGTATTAGTCGTGCAAGTTACTAAGACATTGGTAACATTGCTGCTCAGTGTCCCGCTGCCCGAGGTCACCACACAGGTCTGGCTGGGATTAGTCGGCTGGGTTAATACCGTGACGCTATATGCCGTGCCACTCGCAAGCGCGGTTGTGAACGTAAATGACGATGCGTTGGCCGATACTGTAAGATTGTTGCTACCGTTGTTTTGAAGTATAAGGCCAGAGCCCGCAAGGCCTGAGACGGTTCCGCCAACAGTATAATTAATGGGGGAAGGACTGCTACCGCCACCACCGCAAGAGGCAAGAGCTGAACAGAGAAGTAAACCAAGGATGCTGTTGCCACGTCTCCAAAGATTGCGTCTCATGCATTTTCTCCTCATGCGGTGTCCGAATCGTCGAATGGCCGGAGCCGATCTCCAGCCGTTTTCTTTACTCTGCATTCCTGCTAATGACCCATTTCGACTGCTCGTTTGGATACTTCGGTGGAACCTCCACCAATTCCGTATCCTCAAATCGTTTCTGAGTCGCCTCTGCAGCCTCTTTATCCTTAACCTCAGTAGCTTTTTCCATGCTGTCCACCCATTCAAACGACTGGGGGCCAAACGAATCGGGGCCGATGGCGTGGTAGTAGACTTTCTTAACCATGTTCATCTCTTCTGGGTCGATGTGCCGGCTCCGCCGTATTTAGGGAATTAACGCAATGGCCCAAACGATTCGCGCATTGTTTCACATCTCAGGCGATGTCGATTACTTTGAACGTGATAATCGGCGGGTGGCGCATCCTTATCCTATACCCATGCGCGGGATACTATCACGCCACATAAACACACGTGTAGTATCCTTGCTTAATAAGCTGGCCACATTGGTTAAGCCAAAGTTAATCAAGACTTGAGGACGCTTCCATGGAAATTAAAGATTTGTGTCGCGAGTGCATTCAACCCGATCTATCCAATGACCACAAGAAATCGATGGTTTCGGTCGGCAATTCTGTTACCGAAGTCGTTTCGGTGAATAAAGGACATCGGCAAGAGTCCGCCCAACGCTATAAGTGTTCGATTTGCGGAGCAGTTTGGGAAAGGCTTACCGAAGGTGGAGTGGGGGGCACCGGCGACTTCTGGAACTTGTTCGATCCACCTCATACGAAAAAGGGCCCCGTATGGGCGGTTCTAAGCGTCTCTGCCGACTCTCATATTTTCAAGCCTGGAGAGCAAGTGATCATAGTGACGTTCATTCGAGGGAACCTTCAAGCGACCACCGTTGAAATTCAATCTTTTCTCGATGGTGACCGGAACGGAGAGACAGCGTACACCGCGAAAGTCTTAGACGGCCACGTCCTCACTGTGAACGCGATCACGAAGTTCAGCGGTGAAAACGCCGTCAAGCCATTGCGTTGAGCGGGCGGTGGAACATCCTTGCGCAGCAAGGGCGGGGTCTTTGAATTTTACATGGGACTTGTCTAGCTCGTCGATCAAACGTGGGAAGCCCGACGCTATACTTACCGCTTGAACTTATTCGGAACCAAAACTCTCGACTTGATCCGCTCCTCGGGAAAATCTTTCGGATTGAGTGTAACTATCAAATCCGCGTCGCCGGATTCGGCGCAAAGGCAAAACGCGTCGTCCTTAGGATCGGGAGAGATTTCACCCGAGGAACGCAATTTCACCGCTTCGGCGCGCTCTCGGATTAAGTTGATAACCGTACCGATTAGGTTTGGCTTGACGCCAAGGCGCTTTAGAACTTCCTTGTACTCATCCAAAATATCCTCGGTCACTAGCCACATAAAACTATCCCGTTCGGCCCATTCGTGAAGCACGTCAGCGCTCGGATTGCGGCCAAGAACAAAAGGCTCTCTAAATCCTGAGATGCCTGCCACTAGCACACTTGTGTCAACGACAACCCTTCGCTTGCGCTTCCTAGACTTCGGCGGCAACGGTAATCTCCGGCGCGCGCTTTTCTCTTCGATAGGTGCGGACGGTACGCGAGATTTCTTCTTCGGAGACTTCGCCGACGTCTTTTGCCGCCTCGGTTAGCGATTCCAGAAATTCCTTTTTCCAGCCCCGTCGCTTTCTACCACGCGGCATGTCCTTGTAGAGATCGGCCCTTCCCATGCGTTCCTCAATCTGTTCACCAAAGGTTCGGAAGGGCACTCCGAGCTTGATTGGCTCTTCTTCCGTTCCAAGTCGACAGCTAAAAACTATGTACCTTGGATTCTCTGTCTTGAGTCTGTCCTCACACGCGCTGAATGCCTCCATCAACTTGGAAAGCACACTCGTCCGAGTGCCCAGAGACTCTTTTAAGTAAGACGCGACCTTGGCGACTAGTAGAGCGTTCGTGTCAAAGAAATATGTTCCTTCTGACCGCGAGGGTTTCACGACGCCGAATTGGACAAGATTTTGCAGTTCCTTCGGCTGTATCTGTAACACCGCGCTTGCCTGTTTTAGCTTGAGTCTTTGCCTTGTCATAGCCACTCCTATTAACATCTAAAGATTAGACTCTAATCGAGTGCGTGTCAAGAGGACGGCTTTTCGGCGTAGCTACGAAGAGCTAACTAGCATCATCCGTCGACACAAACTGCGCGTGCCCTCTTACATCTTTAAGAAGGCCAAACCGTCCTAGCCCCCTGGGAAAGACCACTCACCCCCCAAAATTCTTAATTTTTCTGGTGAGATTTTCCCGAAATTTGCCCTCTATATAGGTGAGGGGATGTTCTTGCCTGATCGCCTGTCGCTCCTGCGATGGCGGCGTTGCAAACGCCGCCAAACATGGCGGATAAGCCAGTACTGCCCTCGTTTGAGTCACCAGGAATCCGAGGTCTTATCCAGATTTTGGAAGGAACAAGAAAGCGACGAGCGGTGTCACATTTCCGAATTTTTTCCCCTCTATATGGATGAGAGGAGTTCTCGCCAACATTCCGCGATACCTCGCCAGACAGAAAGACCCGGTCCCCCATGAACATCCGGCCTGAGCATCTTGAAGCGATCCGCAGATTCGGCTACACCGAAGCTGAGGCCCGCTTTCTCTATATCGTGGCTGTCCACTCTGGGTACTTCACCCAAAGACAATTTGCAGGTTTCATCGAATCCAAGCCGGGAAGGGCAGTTCATGCATTCGTCGAAAAGGCCTCCGCGAAACGACATTTCAAGCAGACGGTGTATCGGAACAACAGCCGCGTCTATCAACTCTCTTACAGACCTATCTACGAATCCATTCAGAAGGAGAACATCCGCAACCGGCGCGAGCATTCCCTTGAATTCATCAAGACCCGGCTCGCCATTCTGGACTTCGTTCTGGCCCACCTGGACTGTGAGTATCTCGAAGGCGAACAGGACAAGGTCCGGTATTTTGAAGAGAACTTCAACATAGATCGCAAGGACGTGCCGGGTCGAACCTACAAAGGTTCAAATCACACTCCATGTACTATTCGCTACTTTGTGGACAAATTCCCGATGTTCCTTGACCGGGCTTCTGACCCACAGCAGTCCGTCCCGACATTCACTTATGTTGATCCCGGCTTCGAAAACGTGAAGGGATTCCGTCTCGACCTAGAAGCCTACGCCGCATTCTTGGGGCGCTTGCCCGGCTTCGCGTTTATCTATGCATGCCCGCTTACAAGAACTTTTCATTCAGCCGAGCGAGCTTTCCGCGACATCGTAGATGCACCGGCTCACCTTCAACCCTCACAAGCCGTGAGGTATTTCCGCGTGCGTTCCGCCTGGGCTGCTAAGCGATACGGGACACTCACAAACGACGATATTGAATTCCTGAACAAGGCTCGCAATACGTTTGCAGGCGATGCTATTGAGTCTCTCTACGCAAATTGGAGTGCCGGTTGTGTCACAGATGACCAACTGACGCCAGCATTTCGGAGCCTTCTGGGAACGAAAAGAACCCTTCAATTCAGTACGTACAACCTGCCTTATGACTACTCACAATTCGACCAGAATTCAAGGAATAGTGGAAAACCGAACGCAAATCGGTTTTCTGAGCGGTTTTCTGACCGGTTTTCTGCTGCCGAGGCTCTTAAATCGAAGTAAA
>DATIYC010000080.1:0-10738 GCA_035517955.1 Candidatus Acidiferrales bacterium
AATGAATTTCTAGTCGAGCCTCCTGACGTGATGGAGTTGTCTCGGTTGATGACGAGGGGATGGGGTTACGACGAGGATCATCCGCGACTAGTCCCGTGTCCCTTGTGTAAGATGCCCGCTCCAGTTATCCCTCAGCCGAAAAAGAAGAATTAGCTCTTGTTTTCCTTCGTTTTGAAATATTCTCCTAAGACGGATCTTACGGCTTCAGGTACGCTAATCCAAAATGCGATCCGTGTCCCGACTTGCAAAGCAAAAACAGGTGTCCCGTAAATGCAAAAGAGCCAAAACCGAAATTTTATATAGACGGGTTTTTACCGCTAGTAACAAATCTGGTGAATTAGTGTGTCAGCACAAGGTGTTCCTGTAGTAATTCTGAAGGAAGGAACTCAGCGGTCTACTGGCAGAGATGCACAGCGCAATAACATTCTTGCAGCCAAAGTTGTCGCGGAAACCGTCAAGACGACACTTGGGCCGCGTGGAATGGACAAGATGCTTGTCAGCACAATCGGTGACGTAGTCATTACGAATGATGGCGCCACGATCATGAAGGAGCTTGACGTACAACACCCAGCTGCGAAGATGTTGGTTGAAGTTGCCAAGACCCAGGACAACGAGGTTGGCGATGGGACGACGACGGCTGTTGTTCTAACCGGCGAATTACTGGATAAGGCCGAGAAGCTTCTCGACAAGGACGTTCACCCAACCGTAATTGTTGAGGGCTACAAGAAGGCGGCCGACAAGGCTAGGGAAATTCTCGAACAACTAAGCGAAAGCATCGACCCGAACGACCGGGAAGCGCTCCGACGAATCGCTAGGACATCCATGAGCACGAAGAGCGTCACGGGGGCTAAAGACTACTTAGCAGACATTGCGGTCGACTCAGCGCTCCAAGTGAAAGAGACCAGGGACGGCAAGAACAAGGTTGACGTTGACCTAGTCAAGATCGTCAAGAAACACGGCAAGAGCCTAGAGGAAACAGAGCTAGTTCGAGGGATCGTAATCGACAAGGAAATCGCACACCCACAAATGCCCAAACGCACCAACAACGCAAAAATCGCACTCCTAAACGCCAAGCTAGAAATTGAGAAGACAGAGTTCGACGCGAAGATCAACATCAACAACCCTGACCAAATGAAACTCTTCCTTGATGAGGAAGAGCGCATGCTCAAGGAAATGGTCGACGACGTCGCCAAGAGTGGCGCTAACTTCGTCTTCTGCGAAAAATCCATCGACGACATAGCCCTACACTTCCTATCCAAGAAAGGCATCTCAGCAATCAAGAACATGAGCAGCGGCGACATGGAGAAACTCGCAAAAGCAACCGGAGGAAAGATCATGGCAAGTGTCAAAGACGTAAGCGCAGACTCCCTCGGCGAAGCAAAGATTATCGAAGAAAGCAAAATCGGCGACGACAAACTAACCTACGTCCGAGACGCCAAGAACCCAATGGCCGTAACCGTAGTCATTCGCGGAGGAACTGAGCATGTGGTTGACGAAGCAGAGCGATCACTTCACGACGCACTATGTGTAGTACGCGACGCAATCGAAGACGCAAAGGTAGTAGCTGGAGGCGGAGCGCCTGAAGCCGAAACAGCCAAACAATTACGCGAATATGCAGTCAAAGTCGGCGGAAGAGAGCAACTAGCTATCGAGTCATTCGCAGAGGCAATGGAGAGCATACCACTAGCACTCGCAGAAAACGCTGGATTAGACCCCATCGACATCATGGTAGAACTACGGGCCAAGCACGAAAACCCAGAAAACCGCTGGTACGGCGTAGACGTATTCTCCGGCAAAGTGAAGGACACAAAGAGCCTCAACGTAGTAGAACCACTGCGAGTGAAAATCCAAGTCGTCAAATCCGCAACCGAGGCAGCCTCAATGATCTTACGCATCGACGACGTAGTCGCGTCGAAAGGATCCAAAGGCGGAATGCCTCCTGGCGGACCACCCGGCGGACCGGGCGGCATGGGCGGAATGCCTCCTGGCGGAGACTACGACTAAACCAAATCCCTTACCTTCCCTTTCCTTTTTCCTTTCTTTTTCTTCATCCTAAAGTACGACCTATTGCATTCGCCTTCCCCGAAGACGGGGGATTCGGAATCTGCAATGCGAAGCGGAGCCAGTAATACTGGTCGCCTCATCAGAGTTTACATTGAAGAGTTCCCCCGTAAGGCGAACTCTTGAGCAGCGGCTAATTGACGATCTGAGATTCTCACTTGCAAGCCAGGGGGAAACGGGGGCTAGGGTTGAACGAGATGCGGCTAGGTTGGTGGTTCACGGAACAAGCGAGACCGCAATCTCGGCTCTAACGTGCAGTCGGGTATTCGGCGTGGCATACGCCGCGCCTGCGCTCTTAATCCCAGCTAGCATGGATCAGGTGACATCAACGTTAGTGAGCTTGGCGTCGCAAGGTCTCGAGGAGGGTGGATCGTTCGCGATTCAAGCTCATCGGTCAACTCCGGGCGCCCTACCGCGTCGCGCTGTGGAATTGAGTGGTGGAGCAGAAGTCTTGAGGGCATTGAAAGATAGGGGTGTAAAGGTTGACTTGAGTAACCCTGACGTTAGGCTCTACGTGGACCTCATCGGGGATTGGGCTTATGTTTACAAGGAGAAGTTGGTGGGGCCGGGTGGGCTTCCGCTTTCGTCGCAATGGAAGATGCTAGCAGTTCTTGATTCAGGCCCGCTGACCATCCTCGCAGCCTACTCAATGATGCGAAGGGGCTGCATGGTACAATTATTCATCCCCACCTCAAAGACGATCAAGTCGTTCGGGGAGGATACTCAGCTCCCCCTAGCCATGAGGCTTGGGCAACTGGTTGCTCGTCCCGGCTACAGAGCATTCAAACTTGATCTGGATAAACTGTCAGGTAATGATGTGCCTGATACAAGACGGTTGGTGAGGGCGGCTGCCATAGAGTTCGCGAAGAAGAAGCGATTTCGCGGAGTGATTCTGGCTGACGTTAACGGAAAGTTGGAAGGCACTACGCAATACCGTTACTCTGCAGTGGAAATTCCAATCATTCAACCACTTCTAGGATTACAACATGAGGATATTGATCAATTATCGAGTTTAGTCGGGTTGAAAGTTCAGGCTGACATTGAGGAGTTCTCATCGATTGAGGGACCGATTAAGGAGGATCCTCATCCGCTTCCAGATGTTGAACTTCTCGTACAAGAAGTATCATTCTAGGTGCGAACGGCCAGTTGGGTTATTAAATCGCAGGCCCTCGACACCGCATGCAGCGACGACGCTTCAGCACTAATCTCGGCAGCGCGTTGCTTGTACACGTCCGATCTCACAACCGATTCAATCGAAACCTCCAAGCTTTTCGCATTCAGCGAGTTCTGGTCAATCATCCGTGCAACGTTCAAGGAAGCTGCACGCTTAGCGTTTGCATACTGCTCAGTGTGGTCGGGAATAGGGACTAGGACGAGTGGTTTCCCGAAGACCAAGGCTTTCATTATTGTTCCATGACCCGCTCGGCTTACGACCACATCGCTAGCCTCAATGAAATTGTCCTGGTTCTCAATCCAATCGTAAACTTTTACACCCTTCAATGAGCGTACACTATGGTGGCCATTCGGTTCCCCGCGTGAGAGAACTACCTGAAACTCGTCAGCAATCTCCGGAAGAGCTTTGGAAAGTAGCTCCGACAACACTCTACGCTCAACTTTCGGTCCGCTAACGGCGGCATAAACCAGGGTCTGTTTCGGGTCGAATCCAAGCTTACGTTTCATGCCAGCGTGTTCATTGGTTGAGTTCGGATGGTTTTCGGCGATGGGGCCGATTAATCTCACTTTGCCATTCATCCTTCGAGGGATCGATAGGTTTCCTTGGCAGATTGTATAGGGTGAGGGGAGGTCTGGGATCAGTATAAGCCGGCTGCCTCCCCATACGATTTGAATGGCGGTTCGTATGAATAGCCATCCAATGTTGGCTATGAAAAAGAACAACCTGTCCAGTATGCTCAATTTGCGGTTCGTGGGGCGTCGGATTATTTCAACGCGGAATTGGTTTAGGATTAGAACTACGGGGATCATCATCAGTTTTGCTGCTACAAGGGATGACGCTCTTGAATCCGATACAACTACGTCTGGCTTAAACTGCTTAAGGTATTGAATTTCCTTGGTCACTTGGCGGAGAAATGTTCTGATACCGAGGGAAAAGCCTGATGTGGCAGCGGTCAATTTGAAATCAATTGTCCCATCGCTCTTCACTCGAAAGTTAATTGGGACAGCTTCGAAGGTTGGAAGCTGCTGTCGCTTAGCGTAAGCTAACCCATCTAGGTAGGTGGAGAATACGGTCTCTATGCCGCGTTTCTTTAATTCCTCAGCGATCGGGTGAACTCGCGTTACATGCCCTAGCCCAATACCGCACGGTGCCAAGTAGACGCGCAAACCTACGTTTCGCCGTCTGTTTTTCTCCTAACCTCTCCGCCAGGCACTAGTTCTCCGAAGATCTCTCCTTCGAAGACTTTGACCTGCACGTCGTCGAGGAGCCACGAATCAGGCGGCAGTCCCGCTTTCAAGCAACAGTTGAGCAGAAACTCGTCTGCGTCCCACTTCCACTCTGTAGCGACCTGTGGTAGTAGTAGCCCTGACGAGCCCATTCCTTCAATAACTAATCCGTGCCGTCCGATCTGGATCATGCCTGGCAGCATTTTCCTATCTTTGGAGTGTAAAACTTCTGGCGGCGTTAGCACTGTAAGCTCTACTGCTACGGTTTCTTTGAATTCGGCAAGTGAGAGTGGGTTGAAGCGTGGGTCTTCTGTGGCTGCGTAGATGGCTGCTCTGATGGTGGCGTTGATCAGGGGTTGTTCTGGGTATGGGAATCCTATGCAGCCACGTAGTTCGTGAATGGGTTTTATCGTGTTGAGGGTGACGAATATGCCTGATTTTCTTCTCAGTTTCTCGGTTGCTTCCTCAGGTGGAGGGATTATCTTCTTGGACTGAAGGTAGTTCGTTATTGCTAGGCGGGCTGTTCGAACGAGTTGTGTTCCTTCTTGTAGGTTTAGTTTGTTTTCTGCGAGTTGT
Organism: Candidatus Acidiferrales bacterium; assembly: GCA_035517955.1. GTDB lineage: Archaea > Thermoproteota > Bathyarchaeia > 40CM-2-53-6 > 40CM-2-53-6 > FEN-987. Next base: position 5,038 of record DATIYC010000080.1, read on the forward strand.
CGTGTTTGTTCTGGTTTCAATGATCTTCCTCGCATTTTCTAATGTTTGTTCGATCTTCTGCCAGTGGCTCCCTTGCCAGTATACTTTCTTGCAATTCGGGTTAGTGCAGACCCAGAAAGTCTGATATACTTTAAACGTTGCTGGCGGCACCGAACTCTCCACATCGCTTTTGGGTCTCTCTTGAATCGGAGACCCGCAGATGGGGCATCTGGAGTTTGCCGCATCAATCGTAAGGTTGAGTTTGAATCGTTCCGCGAGCTTTGCTAAGCGCAATTCCTCTGTGTTTCCAGTCACCAGAAACGATTCGACGTTTCGCGTCATCGCGGTCTGGTATAATTGTTCATCAGATGTGAGGAGAATAAGTCCATCGTGTTTGGCAAGGGATATTAGCTCAGGGTCTGAACGGTCTCTTTCGTAGGTTGCGTCGTAGCCGAGCATTCGAAGCCACCTAGTCAGCTTACCGAGCATCCCATCTAGGAGGAAACGCGTGCCTGATCGCTCCTCGTAATTTTACCAGCAGCAGGCCCAACGATCTTCCCACGCTCAGCAACCAGAGCACCGTTTACGATCGTGAAAGCAGCTCTTCCAATGCAACGTTGCCCGGCAAAAGGGGAAAACTTCGCCTTACTATGGAATTGTGCGGGATCCACCCGAGTCTTCTCCTTCGGGTCCACAAGCACAATATCCGCATCGTAACCTTCCTTTAGCTGGCCTTTCTTTGAAAGGTGAAAGATTCTTGCGGGGCGTTCACATGTGGCTTCAACCAGTCGCCGAAGGGTCAGCTTTCCATTTACGACCTGCGTGAACATGACCGGTAAACTCGTTTCGAGCCCAGGAACGCCGGAGGCAGCTTCCCACGCATTCTGCTTAGTCTTCTCCTCGAGAGTGTGCGGGGCGTGGTCGCTTGCAAGAATATCCACTTCACCACGCGAAAACAAATTCCAAAGCCCCTTCCTCTCAGTCTCAGTCCTTATGGGCGGGACGCAGATGGCTAGGGTGCCGTACTTGCGAAAGACGGAGCGGTTGAGGAGGAGATGGTGAGCTGTGGCTTCGCATGTTGCGTTTGGTGTTCTCTTCACAAGGTTTACTGCTTCGGAAACCGTAATGTGGCATATGTGAATCTGTAAGTTCAGTGATGCCGCTAAGCCTAGAATTCGTCTTACCGCTGTGACCTCTATAGAAGCTGTGTGTGCAGAAAGAAAGTTATTTACCGAAGTTTTTCCTTCCGCAAGGCTCTCGTGCTGAATCCTACGTATCTCATCCCCATTCTCCCCATGAACTGTGACAGGGAGGTTGGTCTCTTTTGCAGCGTGAAGTGCGGTTGTAAGCTTGGATTGGTCGCTTGCATCGAATGTTTCTAGCGCTTTGTTGAGGTAGAGCTTGAAGGCTATCGCGCCTTGTTTCGCCATAAGCTTCAGCTCCGCCGGGTCTGTAAGAAGTGAGCCTTGGAAGGCGACGTTAGAGTACAATCTGCCTTCCGCCCTGGACATTTTATCGGTTAAGTTCGCGCTGCTGGTGGTTGGGGGGCGCGTGTTGGGCATGTCTAGGGCAGTTGTGAAGCCTCCCGCTGCCGCTGCCTGTGTTCCCGTCTCGAAGGTTTCCTTGTAGGCAAGTTGCATGTCACGGAGGTGGACGTGGGCATCTATCATGCCGGGTAACGCTATGAGCCCGTCCGCATGAATCGTCATGTCCCCTTTGAGCGGCTCGGTTTTGGAGATGCATTTGATTAGTCCGTTTTCAGTCAGGATATTTGCTTTTGTAAGTTCGTCATCGACGAGAATGTTCGCCGAGTCAATTAGAATTGATGACATTTGCAGCTTCCCGTGCCGAGCACCCGGTCTATGCCAGCCAGGTTGAGGCTAAGTCAGCTATTTTTCTTTGGGAGCAGGTCGTTCTCCATTGCTTTGGCTAATCGAACCCAAGCCTTAGAATCGTATCCTCTCTCGATGTTGGCTATTCTTCTTAGTCTGTTCCTGGGAACCTTCCGGTTGCTGTAGACAACTAGTAGTCCTGTGAAATCCAGTCGTGATGCATTTCGTCCTTCGGGGTGGATTTTGTATAGGAATTCGGAATGCTTGTTAGGGCCCACAAGTTGAACGTTGTACCATTCCAGCTCCGACGGGTTTAGTTTGATTAGCTTTAGCTTTCTCATCTTCCTTCCGGCGATCTTGACGATCTCAGTTAGGATGAGAGTGTCTTGGGTTAGGCGTTGGATCCCTCGAGTTCCGTTCTCACCCATCAAAGTCAGGTCGTCTGGGCGATAGTCTGTGCACCACTCGTAAGCCTCACGTGCCGACACCCGAAAGTGTTGGCTAAATCTGTACGTGGCAGAGGATGCTAACATGTAAACGCTCACTCTGTGCGTTAAGTTAGGTTCGAGTTTGGGCTTGTTAGTCTTCTTCAGGTTCCTCAACGTCTGACATGCAGTCGTCGCAGAGGAATTGGCCATCGTGGGATTTCAATTCGTCCGCCCAAGAGCCACATCGGTCACAGTAGCCTGAAAGTGGGGCAGCTTCCTTAGTTTTCCGAATTGGCGCGATTTGGGACTTTTCGGCCATAACGTCGATTAGGGCAGGGGTAATGTCAACGATATCGTTACTCGTTATAATGCCTGACAATTTGCCCCCCTGAAGAACCACAAGTCGCCTCACCTTCATCTCCTTCATTTTTCTGGCCGCGTCTGTAACGTTTGCAGATGCCTCAATTACGGCAGGTGGTTTGGTCATGGACTTGCTAGCTTGAACCTTGCTTGGAAGCAGGTCTAACGCTGCCACTCGTCTAACCACGTCACGCTCCGTGATCAGGCCTAGTGGCTTCCCAGCCTTGTCGACTATCACGACGCAACCGACCTCGTTCTTCTTCATCAGTTTAGCAGCGGCAAGCACCGAATCAGTGTCCTTGATGGTTAGTACTGGGCTTGACATCACGTCTTCGACTTTCACGTCGGGTGTTGTGGTGGTTTTTGCCAAGGATTATCCTAAATGGAATCTTTTCTGAAGCCTTAAGGGCTTTGCGGGACCAGGGTTTTAGAGGCGTCTTCGGACAAGTAATCGTTATCTACACATGCATTGTATGGGGCGCCCGAATTAGAACGTGAGCATATTGAGCCAAACGGTCACCCAGCCGAAACCAATGATTAAACCAACGTCAGTAGTTTACTGGATGCGCTTCTTTTTCGCAATTATGGCTGCGTTGGCTGAGCTGGCATTGCGTGTTAACGTGCTAACGTTCGGGAGCGACCTTGCCCAAATTGTTGGAATCCTCGTAGGCATAGTCTTCTACATGCTGTCGGTGATGGTGGTAAAGTACCTGCTTCGGTATGACGACGCAGTATTGAAGGGTAAGAACCGTCAGATAACGTTGGGTGGCGGAACTTTCATCTTCGTCTGGATAATGGTTACCGTCCTTCTGAATACAGTCATGGTCGGCTAACAGGTTCTAGGAAGTTTTCTTAGCGTCCTCAGTTTGCAATTCTTGTGGTTCGGCGCGTTCCAGTTTCTTCATGTATGATTCTAGGGCTTGGAAGTAGCCTCGGTCGAAGTCAGCGTGCAAAGGTACTTTCGTCTGGCTGGAGAACTCCTTTCGTAGGGCCTTGTAGTTCTTAGCCGTCTTTTCGATCTTGGCGAGGTAGAGGTACTTGTCCTCATTTGATTTTGCGGTTAGGAGTAGTCCCTCCAGCGCTTTCAGGTAACCTTGGGTAGTTTGGTTGGGTGGTAGTACGACACGGATTGTGTCTAGTTCCTTCTCCGCGTCAGCGATTTTTCTCTCGATGACGGCTTGAAAGAAACGTTCAGTGTTGATCGTCGGTGCTGCAGGTGCTGGTGGTTCCTCTAGTGGTTCAGCGGCGTCGTTTGACTTCGTCTTCTTCGGTGATATCCTTGATCCCTTCCTCTGTTATCTTGAATATTCGTTCTCCCTCGGGCAGGTAGGGGCTTGATATGAGCCTGCATATCCTAACTGGGCCACTAGCCGTGCGCCTCAGGAATATCCTAGTATGCGTAGTATGGGATACTATATGTCCTCCGACTGCTTCCACTGCCATGGCAAAGAACTGGTCGGGCTTAGACATGACCTGGTTCGTGACTACGGCACAAGCATTGAACGCCCTGCAAAGCCTAACTAACCTATGCAAATGATTGTTCAATTTCTGCTGCCTCTCCGCAAGCATCTCCCTACCCAAATACTCGCTCCGAAAATGAGCCGTCAAAGAATCAACAATAATCAACTTCACATTATTTTCCTGAATAACCTTGTCCGCCTTCTCAAGAAGAAGAATTTGATGATCGCTGGTGAATGCTTCTGAGTAGATAATGTTCTTCGCGACTTGGATTGGATCCAATCCAAGGCTCTTAGCCATCCGGACTATCCATTCGGATCGAAATGTGTTTTCCGTATCGATGTATAGGGCTGCGCCATTTAGACCGCCTTTATCTTCTGGAAGTTGGACGTTTACTGCAAGTTGATGGCAAAGTATGCTTTTCCCTACTCCGAATTCGCCATAAAATTCTGTTATCGTTTGAGTTTCAAGTCCCCCTCCTACTAGCTCGTCAAGTTGCTTGCTGGCGGTGGTGAGGCGTTTTATGTTCTGGCGCATCTTGATGATTTCGTCGGCGCGGATGAAGTTGAGTGCGAGGCTGTCTCTAGCAGCGGCTACGACTTTGGCAGCCTGTTTTTCGCCGACACCAGCTATCTCCAGTTCTTTGATTGTGGCTGTGGCTAGTGCTTCGACTGTGTGAAAACCCATCTCACGGAGTTTCTCGGCGGTTGCGGGTCCAACGCCGGGTATGTCTTCTATGAATTCGAACTTCTTTGGTTTCTCCGCGGGCGTCTCGGCCTCGTCCTTATCTTCTTCTGCCGACGCTTCCTTAGCTTCCGCAGTTTCTTTGGTTTCCTTAGTTTTCTCTTTAGTCTTCTCAGGCTTCTCCGGTTCCTTGGCTTTCTCGGGTTCCTTGTCCTTCTCAGTTTCTTTGGTTTTCTCTTTCAAGACTTCGATCGCTGCCAACATTTACACACTGCTTATTTCAAGATTGGCTACGGTTGATACGCTGCGCGTCTGATATAACGGGGAGAGATGAGTGAATCAATTCACGAAAATTCGGCCATAGGTCTACTCCGCAAACAACGTGCAATGGTTTTGGGTGAAGTGGATAGTTATAATTTCAGACTAGTATGCTCTTGTCGCTGTGGCTCAGTTGGAAGGCATTGAACTCTTAATGGTACTTGTCGTTATAGGCCTGTTAATTGTCCTAAGCGTGCGTCTTAGGGTGAGAGGCCAGACCGTCGTCCTTCTAATCATAATCGGGTTCTTACTTCTCGCATTGATCTCATTAGGCAAGACTGTGATGACTCTGATGGGCATCGTGGTGGTGCTTTTGATCTCTCTCATCGTTCTAGTGTTTCGTCAATGGTTCGCGGATAAGCTACTAGGAGGGCGTCGAACTGCTTCAAACGATCCTACGCAGGTATCAGGAGGTTTCGCTGATGGGTCTCTCTGTTAGAGTTAAGCCAACCCTCTCGGATGCAGCGGATTTTCTGGAAAAAGCGTTTCGCGGACGCAACTTCGCACTAGTCATTGGCACCTGTAGGGTGGATTATGAGGGGCGCGCGTCGTCGACATTGGAGTCGGGAGAAAGAATCTTGGTTGTGAAAGAGGATGGTTCTGTTCTAGTGCATAGGCCGACTGGCTACGAGCCAGTCAACT
>DATIYC010000081.1:0-7190 GCA_035517955.1 Candidatus Acidiferrales bacterium
ACAATGTCGATCGACGCGTTAAGAAACGAACTTCGGCTCACGTCGGACTTTAGAGCCTCACAAGAATACAGGATGGAGGTTGCATGTGCACTATTCAAGAGAACGCTTACCAGGTGCGTAGATGGGTTGACTGGAGAGAAGTTGATTGTCTAAGCATCTTTTGAAGTTCAACGTTAATGGCAAAGATTACGCGCTAGTTGTGCAATCTCACGAGCGCCTTTTAGATGTACTTCGCGATAAGTTAGGGTTGAAAGGAGTGAAAGAGGGCTGCGGTACGGGCGATTGCGGCATTTGCGGCGTTTTGATGGACGGAAAGCTAGTGAACTCATGCCTAATATTTGCCATACAGGCAAGAAACAAGCAAATATTGACAATAGAAGGTGTTGCCACAGCGGATAAACTCCATCCCATTCAACGAGCGATCGTGAAGTTGAATGCAGCCCAATGTGGATACTGCATCCCCGCAGTCGTTCTGGCTACGAAGAATTTGCTCGATCGAAATCCCAATCCTACCGACGATGATATCAAACGTGCCACTAGTGGCATCTTGTGCCGATGCACAGGGTACCTGAAAATCTTCCAGGCAGTGAAAATAGCTGCATCAGAAATGAAAAAGGCGCATTAATTTGGTTGAAGAACAGACTACGGTAAGTAAACTGATGCAGAAACAGGAGATGGTCTATGTTGGCAAGGGTGCAGGTCGGGTTGATTCGATCGATAAGGTTCTTGGTAAACCAATCTATACAATGGACATAGTTCCCGAAAACGCGCTCTACTTGAAGGTGGTCAGGTCCAAAGTGGCGCATGCCTTGCTTAAGCGCGTGGACCTCACAGCGACACGCAACTATCCTGGAGTAGCGGCCGTGGTCACGGCACAGGACATTCCTGGAATTAATGAATCAGCCGCGCTACTTCCCGATAAGCCGCTATTTGCGACGACTAAGGTTCGTTTTGCTGGAGAACCGATAGCCGCGGTCGCCTCGTACGATCCTTCCATTGCCGAAGAAGCTGTAGACTTGGCAAAGATCGATTATGAACCCCTCCCATCAATCTTCTCTCCAGTTGAAGCTCTGAAACCCGACGCGCCTAGGTTGCACGAGAATGGAAACGTTGCCAAACACGTGAAACTTCGGAAAGGCAACGTCGAGGAAGGATTTAGACAAGCCGACTTCATAGTTGAAGGAACATACAAAACGCCGTTTCAAGAACCAGTGCCTTTGGAACCGGAGACTGGTTTCGTGATTCCGGAGCCGGATGGCTCTGTCACGTGTGTCGGGTCAATGCAGAGCCCATTCCACGTACAAACAGGGATCGCCAAATTACTTTCGCTGCGCCCTGAACAAGTCCGAGTTATTCAGGCGGCAACAGGCGGTGCCTTCGGGCCTAAATCTGATGAAATGCCTGTCGACGTCTTAGGCATGGCGGCGCTCGTTGCAATAAAGACACGAAAACCTGCGGCCCTAGCTTACACGCGCGAAGAATCCATGATAGGCCACACCAAACGCCACCCATTCGTAATAACGCTCAAGGCCGGGGTAAAGAGAAGTGGGAAGTTAACTGCTTGGGAAGCTAAACTTGTAGCGGACACAGGCGCATACGCATCGCTCGGCCCGCTAGTTGTAACACGTGCGTGCTTCCATGCAACTGGGCCATATATCATTCCGAATGTGAAAACAGATTCCTACTGCGTCTACACCAACAATACTATGACTGGCTCGTTTAGAGGGTTTGGCGGCCCCCAGGCGCACTTTGCTGCCGAGTCACACATGGATGAGATTGCAAAGAAACTCAGCATGGACCCTGTAGACCTCCGGCTACTGAACATACTCAGACCAGGAGCTTTGATGGCTACCAGTCAAGTTGTTGATGAAGGGTGCGGTCTCGAAGAGTGTCTTAACCGGGTTGTGAAGGAATCAGATTGGCATGCAACACGTGAGAGATTCAGCAAATTGACAGGACCTAAGAAAAAGGGACTAGGCATCGCGATATTGTACCATGGCAACAGCCTTGGCCCTGAAGGCTCAGACTACGGAACAGTTCATATGCAAATCGATAAAGATGGAACCGTCCGGCTAAGAACGGCGTTAACAGAATATGGAACCGGCGCTCCCTCAGGTCTCCTTCAGATAGCCGCGGAAACGATGAACCTGCCACTAGAATACTTCAAGCTTGATCCTCCAGACACAGAATATTGCGGTGATAGCGGACCGACCGTTGCGTCACGAACCATCACTATTGGCGGCAGAGCTACACAAATGGCTGCAGGAACATTACACCAGACATTGAAGGAAGTCGCAGCTGGCATGCTGCAAACTACGCCAACGGAAATAGGAGACACTGGTGGATCATACTACAACAAATCGTATCCGGAGAACATCGTCTCCTTCCACGACGTGGTCAAACAAGCCTATGTCAAAGGAGTTGGATTGAAAGAGGTTGGCAAGTTTTTAGCACCAAAGTGCGAATACGACCCTGAAACAAGCCAAGGCACTACTTACCTCCAATTTACTTTCGGCGCAGTCGCGGCCGAAGTCGAAGTTGACACTGAAACCGGTAAGGTGCAAGTGCTCAAGATGATCACAGCCTACGATATTGGCAAAGCAATCAACCCAATATCAGTTGAAGGACAAATCGAGGGAGGCACAATCCAAGGCCTAGGCTACGCCATCATGGAAGAAATGATCCACAACGATGGCGTCGTCGTGAACCCGAATCTGGCTGATTACTACATACCAACATCGCTCGACGTTCCCGAAATTAAGACAATAATCGTAGAATACCCGGGACGCCTTGGCCCCTTCGGTGCAAAAGTTATAGGCGAACCACCAATCGTGTTACCAGCTCCTGCAATCGTGAACGCTATCGATAATGCAATTGGCGTGAGGCTAACCGAGATACCCGCCACGCCAAATCGAGTGCTAACCGCAATCAAGAATAGAATGTTGAAGTAAGTCTTAGTAATGGTAGGTTCATTCGACTCCACCTGTCATTAGGCGACCTTCAGACAGACATTCTTGGTGCACTACAGAGACTAGGAAAGCCTGCGCACGAAGTAATGAAAGAGATTGGAACGAGAAGTCGCCTATTCATCCGTGGGTACAGTCCTTGACCGCCTCTATCACAAAGGCCTCGTGAAACGATCCAAGGTCAACCGGAGCGATTGAACAGAATCAATCAACTGTTTCCATTGAAATTTACAAATAGGTTACTTCTGCTTGTGCAGGTGGTCAAATCTAGCCAACTGGTTTTCTAGGGTTTCTCATCTTTCTTCTGTTTCACCAAGTCCTGAATACTAGTAACGCCAAGTGGCGAGAATCCCATAGCAGCCCCCGCTACTGGCGTGTTCGTAGGAACCAGCATTAGCGTACCCTTGGCTTGCAGGCCGAGTTCATAGAGTATGTTCATCCAGCGCAGCTCCAAAGCACGCATGTTCTTCTCGTATAGATTTGCGGCGTCGACCATCTTCTGCGCAGCCTCAAATTCAGCCATAGCAAGCGTAACCCGTGCCCTGCGTTCACGCTCAGCCTGTGCTTGTCTGGACATGGCTTCTTGCAGAGATTGGGGTATTGCAATATCTTTGACTTCGACGGAGGACACCTTGATTCCCCAATGCTCAGTTTTCTCATCGATTATGTTTCGAGCCTCAACCCCTACCTTCTCCCGTTCGGCTAAGAGCTCATCCAGGCTCACCTTTCCAATAACTTCACGAAGGGTTGTTTGAGCAGCCCAAGTAGTAGCGTCGAGAAACCTCTCAACGTTCAAGATTGTCTTTTCTACGTCTACACATTGAAAGAACATTATTGCATCGACATTGACGGGCACGTTGTCTTTGGTTAGGGTCTGCTCGGTCCTGAAAGGAATGGTCTGAACACGCATGGATACTGTGTTCGGAATACGGTCAACGAAGGGGATTATGTAAAAGAGCCCGGGGCCCTTCATTCCAACAAATCGTCCGAGGCGGAGAACGGGCGCTCGCTCCCATTCTCTTATGACCCTAATGCCTGACGCGACGAGTATGATTACGAAAAGCAGTAAAATTGCTCCCGCAATGAAACCCGGATCGAAAAGTATATCCTCCAATGCCATGGAACGCACCTTCACTGAACCATTTCTTTTGGTTTCACTCTTAAGAGTAGTCCCTCACGAGCGACAACCTGAACCTTCTCACCCTCTTTAACTTCGCCACCGATACTCTCAGCCCTCCAAGTCTGCCCCTCCACCTTAACCTCACCCCGAGGCGTTAGAGCCGTCACGACCGTTCCAACCTCGCCGATTAGCTGCTCTGGGCCAACTTTCACTTTCAACCGTCTTGCCTGGCCTACCTTGAATACAACGAGCCCAAAAATGCTCCCCAAGGCGAGTGCGACAAGAATCAACGTTTGTCTCGCGGACTCGATCGAGGGAGCAGCTAACACCTCCCAACCTGGTAGTGGGAATTCCAAGAAACTACCAAGGACTATCATGCCAATGCCCGCGATCGCGAAGATACCTACGTGAGTCTTTATTTCAAGCAAGGTTAGGGCGATTCCGATGATAAATAGCAATGTTGCAGCTAGGTTGATTCCAATTACGCCGAAACCTATGAGCCCAAGCATAACCATCAAGGCTCCGGCAATCTCAACGCCGTAACCTGGGGTTTTGAACCCAATTATCACGGCATACATTCCCACAAGGAAGAGCACTACGGAGATTATGGGGTTTGAGAGGAATTGGAGAAGTTGTACACCAAAGCTTGGTGAATAGTTGTATACTGTTGCCTGGGATAGGCCAGAGAAATCAAATCTCTTAGTATAGCTGGTACTTCCGACCGTGGATGTCAAAACAAGTTTCCAAACTGAAGTTCCAATCTGACCGGTTGTTAGTACGAGACTGTAGGGCTGTAGGTCTGAGAGCAAGTTGTCCAAAGTGTCGGCGGCGAACTCGATTATGTGAAGCCTAAGCGCCTCTTCTGGGCCTAGGTTAGTGTTCTGGGTCACAAATTGCTGAGCGGCTGTTTCGTTTCGATCATGCAGCTGGGCATTATCCCGCATCAATCCTGTTAAGGCGTTTATGATTTTAGTTTCGTTTATCGGCTCACCCGTTGCTGTAACTGGTTGTGCGGAGCCAATTGTTGTGCCAGACGCCATAACAGCGATGTCTGAGGCCATGAGTATGTAGGTACCACCACTCCAGGCGGTCGCGCCAGAAGGGGTAACCCAGATGACGATCGGTATCGGAGAACTGTTGAATTGATTCATAATATCCGTGACGGAACCCAAATCTCCTCCCGGCGTGTTCAGTTCATAGACGATTAGCCGAGCTCCCCCAGCCTTAGCCTCGTCGATAGAACGGGTCACTAGTTCGACGGTTGGCCCGGCTATGTCTGAGCTTATGCTGACGACAAGTACGCCTCCCTGAGCCATCACAGCGGGCTGTATGACCATGAGTATGGCAACTGCAAGCACAGAAAATGAGATTATGACTCGCAATTGACCCTGGCTTCTCTAGGGTCGGTTAGCGAAATGCGGCCCTTTAAACACTCCTTCATGAGAAGCAACAAGAGCGAACCGTCGAGAAGGATAGAACTCATGTCCCAACCATCCACTAAAACTCAGTCCTTGATGCTACGCATTATCGAGAAGAAATTCCCCGTGACAGTCTGGAAGGCTGGGTCTCCATTCGAAACATTAGTTCAAACTATACTCTCGCAGAACACCAACGACCGTAACAGCGACGCTGCCATGAGAAAACTACGAAGGCGGTACAGAATCACTCCAAAGGTTCTTTCAAAAGCGAAAGCGAGAGAGCTCATCCCTTACATTAAATCGGCCGGGCTGTACAGAACGAAGGGACCGAGGATCATTCAGGTTTCACGAATCGTTCAAGAACGATACGGAGGAAGACTTGCACCTATACTGAATCAGCCATACGAAAAAGCGAAAGAAGAACTCATGGCGTTACCCGGCGTCGGACCTAAGACTGCTGACATACTGCTTGCTTTCGTAGCAAAGAACCCGATAATTCCGGTCGATACCCACATCTCTCGCGTCACCAAGCGATTAGGGATCGCCAAACCCAACGCAAATTACGAAATGACTCGCGTTCCGTTGGAGAACTTAATTCCCACACGCAAACGAGTGCGTGTTCATCTTTCCATTATTGCATTTGGGCGTGAAATCTGTCGAGCTCCACGGCCGCGTTGTCCGATCTGTCCTGTCAATAAATGGTGTCCAAGCAGCAGAGTCTAACGGGAAATCCGCGAAAAACTGTCGTCAACAACTTTTTTAGTTGATTATAAGTTCCAGCATGGCTGGTGGCTGATCGTTAACAACTGAAATTGCAGAAAACGACATACCCTTCTTCGCTGAAGTTACGGCTGGCGGAAGGATAACTATACCTGAAGAAATTCGAAAGATATTCGAAATAAAAGACGGTGACGCAGTATTCTGTAGACTGAAGTTAATGCCAAAACGGAAGAATAACAGCCCAGCGAAGGAAACTAAGCAGACGACTTAGGCGGCGCGGTGGATAGTAGCGTTCGTCCTAGCGGTGTCAGCCTAACTCTCAACCTTCCTCGTTTTCCTCGCTCCACTTCCACAAGCCCCAACTCTTCCAACCCCTTACTGTCCGGCGACCCCCGGATGTGGTAACTCAATAGTGGTTTGCCATAACTAGCAATCTCACTTAATTTCTCTAAACTCTCAACATCGCCCCCAGACCTTTCGATAGAACGAAGTATAGCTAACTTGGGCTCAGTAACCGCCTGAGTATAGCTGAACTTCATAACTGGAAGAATCTCGACTTGCTGCCCAATTATATCGAATGCCTTAATCCCGTGAACGAAGGCTGCCGTTACACCGGCGCAAGTCAAATGCTTACCCGCGGACCCGACGTTGATAATGAAATCTTGGAAGCCTGTGGCTTCTTGCTTGATGATTAAGCCTACGGCATCCAGTATAGTCTGCACACTCTCGTCCTTGACTTGAACGGTGTCGACCGCGAGCTTCAGAGTGTCAGTGAGTTTGCTCGCCAGCTGTTTCGCTTGATCATTGCTGCCAGTGGATTCGATCAGTACGAGTTTGTGTGCTGGAAAATTTCTTAACCCGACGAATACTGCCTCATCATTGCCGCCCAGAATTGCGATTTGCAGAGTCCTTAACGGCATGCCATCTCAGGTCCATTCGCATGTAATTAAACGCTTACAATTCGAC
>DATIYC010000082.1:0-6876 GCA_035517955.1 Candidatus Acidiferrales bacterium
CAGTAGGGTTGGTTCGTAGAAGAAGCCTTTGTCGTATTCTGTTCCGGATGGACGTTTGCCTCCCGTTAGTACTTCTGCTCCCTTGCTAATCCCATCCTTGACTTGCTCCTCAAAACCTTCTCTCTGGGATGAAGAGTGAATTGGTCCCATAGTGACTCCTTGCGCAAGCCCATTTCCAACCTTGATCGACTTTACTTTCTCAATTAATCGTTTGAGGTACTGATCCGCCACTTTCTCAAACACGTAGGCTCGCTTAATGCACATGCATCCTTGCCCGCAGTTTCTGAATCGTCCGAACAGCGTGTTGTCAACTGCAGCCTCAAGGTCGGCATCGTCTGCAACAATAACGGGGTTACTTCCTCCAAGCTCTAACGTGACGCGCTTTAGGTCACGAGCCGCGACCTCCATAATGTGTTTTCCAGTTTCACTTTCGCCTGTGAAAGACACCTTCCTTACTTTCGGATTTTTCAGAAGTTCTTCTCCAACAACTCCGCCAGGTCCAGGCACGACATTGAACACCCCTCTTGGAAGGCCTGCTTGGGACAATATCTGTGCGCACCTAATCGTCGTCAAGGGTGTTGAACTGGCTGGTTTGATTACTATGGCATCTCCAGATCTTATCGAAGAGACGACTTTTGCGCCCATCAACATTACGGGATTATTCCATGGAACGATTCCGCCAACCACACCCACTGGCTCCTTCCTAACCTCAGCTGAGACTTTGTCGGTAAGTGCAATGAATGAACCAGTAATTTTCGCCCCCGAATAGTACTCTAAGGTTTTAGCGAAGAAGCGTATTTCGCCCAACGACTCAGGAAGAGTTTTACCTTGTTCTTTGGTCAGGAGTGTAGCAAGCTCTTGCTCGTTGGATCTGATCAACTGTGCCGCTCTGCTGAGAATGGTTGACGATTGAATTGAGGCTACCTCAGACCATTTCTCTAATGCATCCTCCGCTGCATCGATTGCTTTCTTAGCGTCGTCCGCGTCGCCTTTCGAGACTCCGTCTACGAGCTCAGATGTTGCTGGATTCCTGATTTGAGATGACGCTCCGCTAGAAGAATCTACATTTTCGCCATCGATGAATAATTTGTACAATCTGGGTTCTGAGAGAAGGGCCGCGGGACGGTACTTAAGCGTTGATCGTTTTTCTCAGCGAAGGGAATGAAAATTAGGTCGTATGTTAACTAGTTCCGGGTTGACTCCTTGAGGGTTGAGAGCAGATGGTCATCTCGTTTCTTTATTATCGAATCTATGCTTTCCGACGTCCAGTTGTAGAATCCTTTCGAAGTCTTAATTCCATATCGGCCCTCTGCCACCATTTCCTCAAGTAATTTAGAGGGCGTAGGCGTATTTTCCAGATCTTTGAACAGTCGTTTGGCTACCATTAGAACTAGGTCCACTCCGGACAGGTCAGCTAGTTCGAGAACGCCTAACACTGGGAGCCTTGTGCCTAATGCTTCTTTCACAACGGTGTCGATGTCCTCTGGAGATGCGACACCTTTCTCAACAAGTGATATTGCTTCACGGATCATGGCGTAAAGTATACGAATACCGATTTGCCCTGGGATATCTTTCTTTACGACAACGGGTTTCTTTCCAACCCTTGTGAGCAGATCGTGAGCCAGCGCCACAGTCTCATCAGCAGTCTCCGGTCCCTTGACAATCTCAACGGCCCGGAGTAGGTATGGCGGATTCCAGAAGTGCGTACCGATTACTTTGGCGGGTCGACTAGTCGAGTGAGCCACTTCTATGATTGGCAAACCAGACGTGTTGGTTGCAAGAACTGCCCTCGTCGGGCTGAGTTCGTCTACTTCTTTGAAGATTTGCTTCTTCAAATCGATGTTCTCAGTTGCCGCCTCAATTACAAAATCCGTCTCGGCAACTGCCTCTTTCAAGTCAAGAGTAGTAGTCACCCTTGCTAAAATGGCATCTATTTCTCCTTTCGGGGCTAAGCCTACTGCAGACAGTTTTGTGAGGTTGTCTTTCATCCTGTTCATTGCATTCGTCAAGAATTCCGCTTTGATATCTCGAAGACTTACGTTGTAGCCGGATTGCGCGAAGACTTGCGCGATCCCGTGACCCATTAGGCCTGCGCCAATCACGGTTACGTTTCTAACGTCTTGCGCCTTCATGGACTCTTCCCATTCAGGCGTTAGTCGCGGTCAGTATTCTCGTGTCTCAGTCTAGTTTGAAGACGCCTTTCTCGATAATCACTCTACCGTCTGCTTCGATCGTGGGGTGACGAATCGTCACATCCAGGTGCACTTTGCTATGATTCTTTCCTCCGGGGTATGGGCCAGCGTTCTCTCCTAACGCTAAGTGTATTGTTCCTAACGCACCTTTCTCTGAGACTGTATTCCAACGTTCACGTCGGCCAGTTCCGACAGCAAATTCGCATAGCACATTAGCGTTCTCGTCTGCAGATTTGATCACCGCTTCCCACCGTTTGGCTTCGTCTCCGCCTTGATAGTCGTAGGCGCGTCCATTCTTCACCTTGTAAGTGATGGGCTGCTTGAGACCATTATTTGCAACCGCGTTGGCGATTCCGTCGGCAACAACTGTTCCATTGCCTGAATCCTCGATAATAGAATGTGCAACTTCTCCCCACAATGGAAGGGGGGACATCACATCTCCTGGCGCACGCTGTGGAACAATTACAAGGGCGGGACGGTTCTTAATTGAAAGCGTTACGTCTGTGCCTTTCTCCGTCGTGATATGAATTTTATCAGCCTTGGCAGTAACCGCGCCGAGCTTCGCGGTACGGTCTTTGGTTTCGATCAAATAGTCGTAGTTGATTCCCCAAGTTCCCATGTCCTCCTCAACGGAGGCAATTCTTCCTTTGTTACGCTCAACAATTCTAGAGGCGTCTGTGTGCGCAAACCTATGGGCGAAATCCATATCCGTCTTGATAATGAAGACTTGAGTCTTCTCCATCATCGCGGCGATGTGAGAAGGAGGCTCGGGAATTCCTGCCATTAGCATTCCGGCCTGAACGTATGCCGACGCATCAAGCATAACGACATTCGCGCCGACCTCTCCGGCTATCGCGGCTAATGCTTTGGCTTCAATCATGTGATCTTGATCAGTTAAGATCGCCACGTTCTCGCCTTTCTTTACACAATAGCAGTGCTCAATCGCAAGTTTGGCTTCTCTAATTGCAGCTTCGAAAGAAACCATGAAAATCACATTCCCGCGGACGAGGCGGTTTATTTAATGCACCGCACACCAGTCGCCCATAGAAATCACTAGCGTGAACTCTAAGCTCTGGAAACCTTCAACGATCATTGATCTTCAATGAATGAAGAAACGAAAAAGTACATTTTGGAAAAATTCGGCAGAATGCATCCAGTATTCGAACACATGGACAAGTATAGTCCTGAGATCGTTGAAGGGTTCATTAAGATTCGAAAGGCAACTTTACCGCCCGCAGGAATTGAAGGCGCAATCCCGGAGAAATACAAGGAACTCATTATCACTGCGGTCGAGGTAGCAACAGGACGAGGTGAGAAAGGTCGAAGCCATGCACGGAAGGCCGTACGGCTGGGAGCGACACCGAAAGAGGTCCAAGAAGCTGTGTCGCTCTGCATCTGGTTAGCCGGTTGGGCAACTTGGGTTGACGGAGGGAGCGAGGCAGTCAAAGCTGCTGAGGAGGAAGAAGAAAAAGTCAAGAAAGGAGACTCATTCCATTGGACTGCGGACATTAAAGGGGAGGAAAAGATCAATCGATACGGATAGCATACTTTGGTAGAAGTGATCGTATGTGTCGCAGGTGAAAGTTACCCAATTTGAAGGAGGAAAACGTACCAATCTTCCCGATGGCAGTTGGTTGATCGAACTGTTGAGCGGAAGTATTACTGGGACTAAGAAGATGATGCTGGGATACTCGACTTTCAAACCAGGTGCCAATACTGAAAAGAAAATTCACACCGAAGAAGAATGCGCATTTATAATCTCTGGGAATGGCAAAATCACGATGCATGACACTGAGGTTGCATTCGGACCAAAATCGGCCATATACATACCCCCCGGCGTGGCTCATGGAGTGAAGAACGACGGATCAGAAGATGTCGTGATGGTTTACACGTTCTCTTATCCCGAATACCCACCAACAAAAAACGGTTGAATGAGCGTCCCAATTATCGTTAAGCTGAATGTTCTTCCACTCGCCGCTCGCTATTTTCGCCTTGCATAAACTAAGTTGCACCTGTGAAAAATCTATAGACTACGCATGCATTGCCGCCTAAGTCAATCCACAGAACTTCGTCCAGTTATACTTCAGGTCGTCAAAACTGTTATATTCGTTCGAACACGTTGATCATCTCATGACCGAAAAATCTGTTCCCGTTTATACTCGTGATGCTACTGGTCTTGTGCGCGCGCTTGGACCGATGGATGTATTCGTCTGGACGGTTGTCTTCTTCCCTTGGTTTTCCTCGTGGATTAGCAACTACTGGTACACGCCATCAGTTGTCGTTAATGTAAACTACTACATCTCGATCGCAATCTGGTTCGTGTTCTTTTGCGTATTTCCACCTGCCGTATGGTGGATGCTAAGCGCTGTCATGCCAAGGACAGGAGGCGATTACGTTTTCGCTTCCAGAGCCCTGCACCCCTCACTAGGTTTCGCAGCAAGTTTTGGTGTAACGTTCGCTTTGGCACTTTCATCAATCGGTGCAGCACCATTGTTCGGTCTAGCACAGGCAGCTACGCAACTTGAGACGATCGGCCAAATAACAAGTAACCCCGCAATTACAGGCGCCGGAAACTTCATTGATCCTTTTGGAGCTTCGATCAAGATAGTCATCTTTGCAATCGGGCTTATGATTCTCGCACTAGGCGCAGCATTCGCGTTCTTCGGTAGTGGGCTTTACAACAAAGTCATGTGGGGTATCTTCATCGTGGGTCTTATAGGCGTCATAATAGAGCTCCCCATTCTAGCCACCACGACGAGGGCAGCTTTTGACGCCGCGTACGCGACCTATTACCCTGGTGGAGTTCAGGGAGTATACACAGCTGCACAGAAGGCTGGATACATGCCGGGACTCTCCCTCAACGCATCCATCGCTGCAGTTCCACTTCTCCTCATCAATCTCGGCCCATACCTGTTCATGTATAATGTTGCGGGTGAAGTACGCGACGCGAAGAAGAGCTACCTATGGGGAGCCTGGGGTGCCATCTTCCTCTCTGCAGCATTCTTCCTAGTCTTCACATTTCTGACAGACCAAGTCATGGGCATCGGGTTTGTGGAAGCTTGGACAATGGCTAACGGAGGGTACGCGCCGGTAATCAGCGCATTAATGGCAGTCATGGTTCCGAATCTAGCTGTGAACGTAGTTTTAGCAATAATTCTGCTCGTATCAAATGTGGGATTCGGTTTCTTGGGTTTTGTTTTCGTAAGTAGACCGATGTTCGCATGGGCCTTCGACCGAATCTTACCAGCAAAGCTAGCCTCAGTCAATGATAGATATCATTCACCAGGAGTCGCAATACTAGTGACGCTTCTCATCTCATACGTGGGTTGGACGCTTTACATTTACGGCCACGGCTTCACTTCCGTCATCCTGAACAGCCTACTGATCAAATTCGTAGCATGGGCAATCGTAAGCCTAGCTGCCGTTGCTATTCCATTCAGACGTAAAGACATCTTCGAAAGTTCACCAGTCAAGTATAGGTTAGCGGGCGTACCCGTCCTTTCTATTCTGGGAGCTATTTCGTTCCTAACCTTCGCCGGTTACGTCGTCAATTCAGTTACAACAAATGTCTTCTACACGCCTACCGGCTACCAGGCGGGATTCTTGATATTCCTGTTCGGAGCAACAATCGTCTATTACTTCATCGTCGCTGCATACCGGAAGACTCAGGGCATCGAAATCTCAAAGGCGTTCGCACAGCTACCACCAGACTAGAATTCTCATTCTTCTCCTTCTTTTTTGTTGGACAAAGCTCTCAATCCAATCTACTTGCGAGAAAATTTGACCGTATCCGCACCAATAGGTACATACACAATTATGGTGTAAACGTCCAGTCCGATTTGCGATAGGCAAAAGATTCATGCCGTATGGATTAAATATGTATGGCGAATTTTGTTTTACAAGATTTGCCGTTGACTGATTACAAGGGCTATGTTGGGAAACTTCTGCGCGTAGATCTCACTAGCGGGAAGGCTTCTGAAATCCCTATTGACAATGAGTTTGCCGAGAAATGGATGGGTGGAAGGGGGTTCATCGCTAGGATTCTATACGATGAACTTCCAGTCGGGGCGGATCCACTTGGCCCTGAGAATCGGCTCATCTTCATGACTGGACCGTTAGCTGGAACTAATGTTCCTCTCACTGGAAAGTACACAGTTGGTATGAAATCGCCTCTCACGGGCACGATTTCTGTTGGCTATTGTGGCGGGCACCTAGGTCCAAACATAAAGTTCGCAGGTTATGACGGAGTCATCTTTCAAGGTAAATCCGAGAAACGTGTCTACGCTTTCCTTCACGATGGACAGTTGGAACTCAAAGATGCCTCGCATCTTTGGGGAAAGACAACCCACGAGACTGAAGACATTGTAATGAAGGAATTGGGGTCAAAGCCAACGCTTCGCGTGGCCTCAATAGGGCAAGCGGGGGAAAAAATGGTTAGAATTGCAGCGATAATGAGTGACAAACACGCAGCGGCTGCGAGGTGTGGCCCCGGGGCGGTCATGGGATCGAAGAACCTCAAAGCTTTCGCCGTTCACGGAACGGGAAGAGCGGAGACTTCTGTCGACCGGGACACATGGCGACAGACATTAGTCTGGATAGGAAAAATCGTTGACACCAACGAAGTGGTAAAGGCATTCAAAGAAGATGGGACAACGGGCTCTGTTTCTGTAGTAAATGAGATGGG
>DATIYC010000083.1:0-25591 GCA_035517955.1 Candidatus Acidiferrales bacterium
TCCCTTATTGGCTCCTGCTTGGACCTTGCAACCATGATTTTCCCCCAAGCAACTGCGCTTGTGGAAATGTCAAGCAGTATTGGATGTGGGCCGGTAGTAGGGGCGGCTAGAGCGATTGGGTTGCTACCTAGAAACGGGCTACTCCCCCCGAACGGGGCCATGCAAGCATCGACGAGCGTTAGCGAGAGGCCTATCATTCCTTGCCTTGCAGCCATTAGCGAATAGTATCCTGCAATACCGAAGTGGCTGCTCTGCTTTGCGGCAACGAACCCGGCACCATTCTTCGCTAGGTCAATGGCTTTCTTCATCGCAAAATTCGCGACCACATGTCCTAAGCCATTGTCACCGTCTACAAGAGCTGTGCTAGGACCTTCTCGGACTATCGAGAGGTGGGGGGTCGGGTTGATGGATCCGCCTTGAATTCTGTCCACGTAGTGTGGTAGCCTGATTAGGCCGTGGCCGGTTATTCCGAACCTTTCAGCCTGCATCAGTACGTCGGCAGTAGTATGTGCATCGCTGTCTGGAACTCCAACTGCTCTTAACGCTTGGATAGAGAAATCTGTGAGACTCCGGACGGAATACATTGACGTTCGTTCCGTTTTGTTGTTTCTTCCATTGAAAAAGGGAAGAGGGAGGTTGGGTGGGAATTGTGGGGTTTACTCTGGTGGTAGGCGTTTGAATCGCATCGACATGTCGACGCCTTTGCTCTTTTGGTATGCCGCTGAGATGAAGTAGATCACGAGCCCAACCACGAAGACGCCAATCATACCGACTAGGTAGAATGGGTTGACTGGTACGCCAGTGAATATTGGGCTTGCAGCAATGTACGCGACGAACAGCCCAGTTAGGAACGTGATTACTCCAAGTATGGCTACGACTGGAACTCCTGCAATCCGGCGCTTCACCATTGTGGGTGCGATTTCGAACAGGTCTTTGTGTTTGTATGGAAACATGACTGCGGCGATTCCTGCAATCGCGAAGGCTAGGAAGAGTCCGGAGGTTGCGTAGGCGTTGAATGTTAGTACGTTAGCGGCGAAGATTGATAGTAACACGTAGATGAGTCCGACAACTGCAACCAAGGCTAGTGCGTAGTTCGGGGATCCTCTTCTTTCGTCGATTTGTGCCAATTTGACTGGGGTGATGCCGTCAAAGCTCCACGCGAAAACCATTCTCACTGCCATGAGGACAATGGTCTCAAGTGAACCTACTACTGTGCCAAGTATTGCCATTGGAACGAGGATAGCGATCCACGGGCTGGGGTTTGCGAATATGATTAGAAAGCTGTACACTGGGGCAGATGGAAGCGTGTATGCGGAATTCGCAGATACTGAGAGTTGTGAGATTGCACTGAACCATCCTCCTCCCCAAACCAAGTAGGGTGCCCCGTACATGACGAGCGCTAAGGCCGCGAAGATCAGTGTCGATCCGATGATACCGATGAACTGAGATCGTGAAGCTTGCTTCACTTCTCCGCCTACGTAAGCTGATGTGAAATAGCCTAGGTAATTGACGAAGGCCCAGAACGACCCTATGATTGTCCCAGATAGAGTGAAGTCGGTTACAATGCCTGCCTTTTTCGCTGCATCAAATAATCCGCTATAAGTGGTTCCCGAGAGGTTGTTGAAGTTTTGAACGAATGAAGCGGGGGACGCGGCTGCGAGCGCGATGAGAAAGACGACGATACCCACACTCATCAAAACGAACATGGCCCATTGTAGCCTGAAAGCGCTCTTCAAACCAAATGCGGCTGCACCGATTAGCACCACTAGGATGAGGAGGCTGCCGACTAGAATTGAGTTCTGGCTTGCTACAGCAGACGCCATACCCAGGTAAGCTTGGTTGCCAGTGGCGATGCCTAGGTTTGTGAAGATCGTGCCGAGGCCGAAGGTCATTGCAAAGCCTGAGACCGGCCCAATGAAGCCCAGGTAGAAGACGAAGATTGCAAAGCTTTCCATAAATCCGATGGATGGGTGAATGAGTCTACTGACCCAGACGTAGTCCCCACCACTGCGCGGCATTGCGACGGTCATGTAGTAGTAGAGTAGGGCTATGAAGAAGTTTGGGACAAGCCCGACGATAACCGCGAGCGCCAAATTCACTCCAGGATATGACCCAGCTCCGAAGTAACTGTAAAGCAGGGGCCATCCTAGTCCCATGTTTAGAAGGTTGAACATTAGAACGTCCCAGGCCGACAGTTGACGTACGAGGCCTGTTGCGTCTCTAACGAAGACTTTCTGTTCTCCCATTTTACGACACAAAACGTGCGGAGATGAATGATCGTTTATGGCACTATGGTATTTACGATAATCATTTTCCGAAAAATTCTTTCTACAACAAAAATCGTATGGAAAATGATGAAAAATCCAATGCGAACTGAATAGTGAGACTAAGCCAGATTCGACGTACGGATCATTAGTCCCGCATCAAAGCGTACCTAACAGTGAAGCTGATTCACGATCCAAGTAAATGGTAGCATTCGATCGAGTTCGGAGAATAGAGGCAGGACATTGCGGAGTTACAGGTCCCTTCAACGCAGCTCTAACCGCCTCAGCTTTTCGTCGCTCAGGAACAATCGCTAGAACATGTTTCGGGGCAAGGAGCGCAGGTACAGTTAATGAAAGCGCCTGCTTTGGGACATCGTCCAATGTTTTGAAGTGCCCCTCGCCTACTTGCTGCTTTCGACAAGCCAAGTCAAGGGTAACTGTATGAATGATTTTCGTGGTGTTGAAATCAGCTGGCGGATCGTTAAATGCTAAGTGTCCGTTCTCTCCCACGCCGAGTACGCTCAGGTCAGGTGGATGTTTCTGCATAAGGTCTGCGTAGCGTCTTAACTCTACATCAGCATCTGGCGTGTCGCCACGAAGCGGGTAGAAGGCGGCAGGTTGAATGAAATTCACTAGCTTCTCGCGTATGAATCTAGAGAAGCTGGCTGGGTGTTGGTCGGTCATGCCCAGGTACTCGTCCATGTGAAATATCGAAATCTTGCTCCACTCAATTTTTCTCTGCAGGAGAGAACTGAAGAAAGTTAGTTGCGAGTTTGCGCTTGCGAATATGACTGATGCGTGACCTTGTTTTGTAAGGATGGATGAGATGAGTTTGCCGAAATCTTCGGCTGCGCCGAGACCAAGTGCTGGGTTCGATTGAAAGATTTTGACAGTCATTCGGTCTACTGTTTTGGTCTCTACTGACTTTTCGGCCACAGATTATCCCGACTAGTAGGTTCAAAAGCCGAGCATATATGGTTCTAGTGTTCCTGAATCATCCCTTGGAACACGCTGAGTTTCAAGGGTTAGTCCACTATGGGCACTTCGACATCACGCCCATTGCGTTCCGATGATAGGTATGCGCTGTACAGGGCTGCAACAGTGTCCCTCGCGAGTTCCGCTCCTGAGAGTGGAGTCCGCCCTTGGCTTATGCTCTCGACGAAGTCTTGGAATTCGTGAGGATAGCCGTGCTGCCAGTCTTCGTCCGGCGAAGGGTGAGTCCACCCCTGCTTCGTTCCAATCTTCTCCGTAACGAACACGTCTTTCAACAATTCTTCGCGCGGGTTGTACGTATCAACTGCGTCGATCGGGCTTATCTGGCATCGGGTCATGTGGTTGTTGGCGTAAACGTTAAGCCAGTTTCGTACGCCGCCGAGAACAAGTTCTGAGGCGAAAATATCGGCCACGGTTCCATCTTGAAAGGTGACGTGAACTTGGCAGTAATCCTCGCTATCCCTGTAATCTTTACGAAGGAATCCTTCGTCACGAAATGAGGCGGATCTGGTGATTTCATGCATGTGTCCGCTTACGGTCGCAGGTCGGATGGGCTTTCCATTGCGTGCTTCGCCCTCAACTCGTTTTAGGTGAATGACTGAGCTCAGTGGATGGCAACCCTTACCCATCAGCGAACCACCCCCAGAGAATCTCCAGTCACCGTAGAAGGGGGAATGTGAGCCGCTGTGGGATTCGTCCCCAACCATCCAAAGGATTTGGCCTCGACTTTTTGTGAGAATCTCCCTCTCCTTTTGCATTGCGGGTGCGTAGATCCAATTCTCAGCATAGCAAATTGTTTTCCCGTTTTTTCTAGCCGCTGCTAATACTCGATCGCAGTTAGCAATCGCCTCACGCAACATGATTTCTTTTGGAAAAGTGTCTCCCCGAAAGTTGTCGTTATCTCCCTTATTTGGGCCGTAGTAGCCTGTGAATGGCTTCTCGACAACCACGTGTTTGCCCAGTTCGAGGGCTTTGACAGCTAGGTCTGCATGGGTCGCGGCAGGTGTGCATATGTCGATTACGTCTGCCGCGTTACATAGTTCTTCTAACGTTGTGAAAGGTTTGATGTGGTGATGTTGAGCAAAGGCTGCTCGAGCTTCGGGATGAATGTCGTTTATTCCTACAACTTCAACGGGAACCCTGTAAACGCGGCTATATCCTTCAAAGTGAAATCTAGATGCGAAGCCAGCGCCCACTAATCCTATCCTGAGGGGAGAGGACATTGTAATCGGTTTGGTTCGCCCTCAAAGAAACCTCTTAACGTATTGGACGCTTCTCTCAGCCGCAACTAACGGGTCCGGCCTCGGTGAGATTTCAAACCCAAGGTAACCATCATAGCCGCATGACTTCAGAACTTCTATGATTTCGGCAAAGTTAGTATGGCCCATGCCGGGGGCGCATCGGTTGCTATCCGCAATATGTACGTGTGCAAGATGTTTCGCCGCTTTCTTGATTGGTTCAGTCATTGAATCCTCCTCAATATTCATGTGAAAAGTATCTATCATGAGTTTCACAGAGTCAAGGTTGATCTTCTCGACCAAGCTCAATCCCTCGTCTATCGTGTGAATATGGCCTACCTCGTAGCGGGTTTCAGGTTCGACCAGAAGCGTGATGCCGAGGTTTTCTGCGAACTTCCCACAACTTGTAATACACTCAATCATACTTGCCCAAGCCTTGCTTTCAGATACCTTGGCTTTCACGTATCCACGAACTAACCCTACGGTTACCATTTTGGCGTTTATCTCGTGGGCGAAAGTGGTAAGCGAGTTAAACTTCTTGACTGCCCGCTTCCTCTTTTCCTTACTTGGGTCCGTGAAGGTTAGTCCGTATTTCTCTCTGACGAGCGCGCTTGGCATAGCAACGATTTCCAAGCGGTTCTCGTCCGCGATTTTTCGGAGCTCTTTGCATCGGGTCGCTGAAATGTCCTCCGTAACCAATTCAATACCATCATAGCCATAATCGTGAAGATGCGAGATGACGGTCTCGAATGGTAGGCCTAGCGACGTGAATGATGTTGCCTTCGCAGTTGTTAAGAAGACGTCTGTCTTCAAAGCGGATTCCCGTAACCCCGGACCGTCACTCTCAAGTTATTCAATATACCTCCAGTAGTTTACGTTTCGAAACGTGTGCGTATAGAGGCATCAGTGTCTGGTCAAAATTTCACGGTGATCAATCCAACGACGCATTCTTGATGCGTTCACACAACTAGACTCTGCATCAGCGAGACGAAATCGAACGAGCCCTTTCTGGGCTAGTTGGGCCAGTTGTCGCATGTGTAATCGCGGCGCAATGATTAATAACATATTGAAATACGACGCTAGTTCGAAAATTTGAAGGAGAAGAAAAAATGAACAAAGTTCTACCTCTATCTATCTTAATTGTGTTAACCATATCAATCTCGGCACTGACCGTTCAACCAACCCGAGCGCAGGCAAACCCTTCAACATTCACCGTTGGGTGGGGAGCCGCGCCTATCGACACTCTGAATCCTACCGATATCACGCTCTACGACGGTGGATCGTATGTTCTCATGCACTTGATTTACGACACACTAGTGAGGGCGGATGTGAATGGAGAACCGATACCTGACCTAGCACAAAGCTGGAGCTACACTAACCCCACGACGGTAGTGTTCAACCTAGCACACAACGCGACTTGGCAAGATGGTTTGCCATTTACCGCCACGGATGTCGTATACACCGTAAACACATACCTAGCACACCCCGAGTTCCCAATTATGAGGTTGTATGTGCAGAATGTGGCATCAATCTCAGCGCCCGACAATTACACCGTACAAATCAACCTGAAAAGCCCCGATGCAACATTCATCAGTGAACTATTGCCTGCAATGTTCATTATACCTAAACACGTATGGGAGAATGTTGGGAACTTCACATCTTACGCAAACTCCAACCCCATCGGAACCGGCCCATTCAAGTTCACAAGTTGGGGCGGCATCAACACTTACGTTCAACTGGCGGCGAATCCTAACTATTTCCTCGGAGCACCTCACATTGACCAACTAGTGCTAAGATACTTCAGCTCGTACAATCCTATGGCTCTAGCGCTGCAATCAGGCGAAATCGATTACGCTGGCCCGCTATTTCCGCCGGCACTGGTCCCCAGCCTGAAAACCACGGCAGGAATCCAAATAATCACTCGACCCGACCAACGCTACTACTACTTCTGCATGAATGAATACCCACAAGGAACCGGAAACCCTGCATTACGTGACGTAAGAGTAAGAATAGCACTTTCCCACGCGATTAACAACACAGCGCTTAACCAAGTTGTTTGGAATGGCACCTATGCCACACCTCAGAACACGGTGATCCCACTCACGTTTGGTAAATGGGTTAATCCAAACATTCAAGCATACGACTTCAACCTGACCGAAGCCGCACAAATTCTGGATAACGCAGGTTACAAAGTTGGAAGCGATGGAATTCGAGTAAGCTCGAACGGAACACGGCTTGTCTTCAAGATCGAGGTTCCTTCAGACTACTCTGAAGAGTATCGCGCCGCTCAGGAAATCGCCAGTTGGTGGAAACAAATCGGCGTCGAAGGAGAACCACAGATAACTGACACGGGCACACTAGGTAACGAAGTTGCCGGCTGGCAACATGACACGTTCATCTGGGTGTGGTCCTTGGGCGAAATCGTTGGCCCAGACTACTTCCTAAGCATGTTCCAGAGCAACGAGGCACAACCAGCACCGAACGGAGGACTGAGCGATTCAGGGTTTATGAATCCGACATACGACCAACTTTACACGCAGCAAGCACAGACAACCAATTCTACACAGCGCCAACAGATAATGTGGCAGATGCAACAAATACTTCACGATAATGCGGTTTACGTACCTCTCTATGATCCATCAGCTGTTCAAGGCTACAGGAGCGACCTATTCACCGGCATTCCACAGGGAACACTTCCGCCATTAAACCAGTATGCAGCAAACAACCTCTTTCTGAGCGTCATGCCAGTTTCAGCAATGACTCAAACAACCCAGTCAATGGCGCAATCAAACTCGACCACAGCAGCCCCGAGTGGTGTAAGCAATACTGCAATGATTGCTGTGGGCGTCGTAATCGTAGTGATAATAATCGTCGCTGCGCTAGCACTTTCAAGACGAAAGAAAAGTGAAACCCCGAAGACTTAATGACTTCTCCCCTTCCCTTTTTTTCACAATCCTAAGGTCTCTAGGAATGATCATAGCCCATGGCAGATGTGGCGTACGTAGTTAGGAAACTTGCGGGCTTAGTAGTAACCATCTTCCTAGTCCTAACCTTCAACTTCTATCTATTCAGAATAGTGCCAGGAAACCCCTTCGCTCTACTCTTCAGAGGAGCCGGTCTTTCAGCAAACGCCGTTCGAAGTTTGAGCGCGCAATTTGGAATAAATCAACCGATCTGGGTTCAATACGTCCTATACCTACGGAATACGCTCTCGGGAAATCTGGGCCTGTCTTTTCAGACCCGTGCCCCAGTAATCGAGTTACTCATCCCAGCACTCATTAACACGGCTATTTTGCTTGGCGCAGCCTCGGTGATTTCAATTGTGCTCGGGATTTTGATTGGAATGTTGGCAGCGTGGCGCCGCGGGTCGACGTTTGATGTGGGCGCTTCCGCTATTACTCTAGTACTCTACTCTATGCCTACTTTCTGGTTAGGCCTCATTTTACTCGTGGTTGGCGTAATTTACCTAGGCTTACCGGTTGCGGGTATGCAGTCATTCGTGGGGGTTACTCCAGGTCCTGTGGGACAACTTGTCGACTTAACACGACACATGATACTACCGCTTTTGACACTTGTTCTGGGCCTCGTGGGTCAGTATGTTCTCGTGATGAAGGGAGCTTTGCTCGACGTTTTCACGGAAGACTTCATGATAACTGCAAGGGCTAAAGGAATCTCGAACAGGAAACTCCTCTTGGATCATGGGTTCAGGAACGCTGTGCTTCCGATGGTGGCGCTAGTGGCGCTCAACATTGGGTTGAGTATAGGAGGCGCCGTTCAGACAGAAACAATCTTCTCTTGGCCAGGTATGGGGCTGCTGATTTACCGTGCCATTCTCACTCGAGATTACCCGGTCCTCCAAGGTTCATTTCTTGTAGTTACGGTCGCCGTAATAATCGCCAACTTCGTCGCGGACATGCTTTACCCATTGCTGGATCCACGGGTGGCCGCGCAATGAGCGAAGAAGCAACGAAGATTCAGGAATCAGGTTACTCGCAATGGTCCACCTATGTCAAGACCTTGAAAGAATTCGGGAGGGTTTACAAACGGAATAAGATGGGAATGATCGGATTAGTCATTCTCACTGCTTTCATAATTGCAGCCATATTTGCTCCTTACATTGCGCCCTATGATCCAGCACAGGTCTTCATGGGTCAGAATTTGAGGGCTCCAAGCTGGCAGCATCCGTTTGGTACGAACGAGGCTGGACAAGATCTATTCAGCCAAGTAATCTACGGCACCCAGGCGTCACTCATTGTAGGGTTCGCTGCCTCTCTAGTCGCGTCGACCGTTGGCACGCTAATAGGAGTACTCGCAGGGTATTTCCCCGGACTGCCACGAGAATTGCTGATGAGGTTAACCGATTTCTTCATCGTCATACCCTCGCTAGTCCTGATGATTGTTCTGGCGTCAGTCTTGGGCGCAGGCCTTTCAAGCATTATTCTCGCAATCGGATTGGTCGGTTGGACGGGTACAGCACGAGTCGTAATGTCTCAAACTCTCTCCGTGAGAGAACGCGCCTTCGTTGAGGCGAGTCGTGCTTCCGGAGCAGGTGACTCTTACATTCTCAGATCACATGTTTTACCAAACGTAATGCCGGTTGTGTTCGCAAACACTGTGCTAGTAGTGGCTAACTCAATCCTTTACGAATCCGTGCTAACCTTTCTCGGGCTCGGAAATCCCAACCAGGTAACTTGGGGTCAAATTCTACAATTCGCGTTCACATCAGGAGCTATAACAACCGCATGGTGGTACGTAATACCCCCCGGTCTCAGCATCATGCTAGTAGTCTTGGCTTTTTCGCTGACTGGGTACTCACTGGACGAAATCTTCAATCCACGAGTGAGAAAGATATAGCTTGGAGAAACAACACCAACTCGAAGTAGCTGACCTGAGGACCTACTACAGAACAAACCG
Organism: Candidatus Acidiferrales bacterium; assembly: GCA_035517955.1. GTDB lineage: Archaea > Thermoproteota > Bathyarchaeia > 40CM-2-53-6 > 40CM-2-53-6 > FEN-987. The sequence goes on from DATIYC010000083.1 coordinate 9,410, forward strand.
CGGCGCCTTGAAAGCCGTTGACGGCGTCTCCTTCAATTTGCAGAAAGGAGAGATACTCGGTCTAGTCGGAGAGTCTGGTTGTGGAAAGACTACCTTGGCTCTCTCCATAGTTAGGCTTCTGCCCCCGGGCGCATACGTGGCCGATGGAAAAGTCTCCTTGGACGGTCAAAACTTACTCGCTCTGAACGAACAACAAATGAAGAACATTCGTTGGAAGAAAGCTTCGATAATTTTCCAAGGAGCCCTTAATTCGCTTAATCCAGTTTTACCTGTTAAGGAGCAGATTGCCGAAGCGATCTTGGCACATCAGAAAACCTCAAGGTCAAATGCAGAGGGCCGCATCGATGAACTCTTCAACGCTGTTGGATTAGAGCCGGGCAGAAAAGAGAATTTTCCGCATGAGTTCAGCGGTGGAATGAAACAGCGCGTAATGATAGCTATGGCGTTGGCCTGCGACCCCGAGCTGGTTATTGCGGATGAACCGACTACCGCCTTGGACGTAATAGTACAATACCAAATACTCGAGCTGATACGAAGCCTCCGTGATAAACTGCAAATATCGATGATTCTGATCACACATGACCTCTCAGTGGTTGCTGAACTCTGCGACAAGGTAGGAATCATGTATGCGGGAAAGATGGTTGAGTTCGGCGACATTTTTGAAATATTTGAAAAACCCAAGCACCCGTACACACGAGCCTTGCTGAAGTCAATTCCGAAGATGAAAGGCGGCAAAGAACTGAGCTACATTTCAGGATCAGTTCCAGATCTAACCGGTCCGGTTCCATCCTGTCGGTTCTTCGGAAGATGTCCGTTTGGACAGAAAATATGCGAAGAAGTAGAACCTCCGAATGAATCTGTCACACATGACCATTACGTAGCTTGTCATTTCTGGAAGGAGATCGAAAAGCAATGACTGAAGCTACACAAGAATCACTTGTGCAGGTCAAAGGAATAAAGAAACTGTTTCCAGTTCGTAGCCAATTATTTTCCCGATCCCATGCGGGAGGAAAATTTGTCCACGCAGTTGACGGAGTCACTGTCGAACTTCGCAAAGGGGAAGTATTGTCGCTGGTCGGGGAATCAGGGTGTGGAAAAACAACTCTCGCTCGGCTAATATTACGCCTACTATCTCCAACCGAGGGCACCATACTATTCGAAGGGCAGGACCTGTTTGCTGCAAGCAAGAGCGAGATGCACAAACTGAGGCTTCAGATGCAAGCCGTCTTCCAAGACCCCTACGCTTCCTTGGACCCCAAAAAAACCATTTTCCAAGTCGTCTCGGAACCTTTAGTGGTCAATCATCTCAGCAAGGGGAGCACAAATATCGCTCAACGAGTCAGTGAATCACTCATCGCTGTCGGGTTGACACCACCAGAAAGATATCTCGGAAAATTCCCCTATGAGTTGAGTGGCGGGCAGAGACAGCGAGTTGCAATTGCTCGCGCTATTGTGATAAATCCGCGACTCATTGTGGCCGACGAACCCGTTTCCATGCTGGACGTCTCAATCAGAGCCGAAATCCTTGCTCTATTATTGGACTTAAAGCGGAAATTCGATCTCACCTACGTTTTCATCACTCATGACCTCGCTGTTGCACGACACGTCTCCGATAGGATGGCGGTCATGTACCTAGGAAAAATCGTTGAGATAGGACCAGCTGATGATGTATGCTCAAAACCTGCGCATCCGTATACCGAGGCGTTGCTGTCAGCGTTACCCGCAGCCGACCCAAGAATGAGGGGTAGGGGAGTTAAACTGAAAGGAGAGGTACCGAATGCCGTCGAAATTCCATCTGGTTGCCGGTTCAGGCCGAGGTGCCCCTTAGCTATTGAAAGATGCCTTGCAGAGCCGGAGCTTGTAAGAGTCGGCCCCGATCATTACGCAGCCTGCTGGCTGGCAGAGGAAGCCTAACTTTCAAGGACCTTACGTGCCAATTTGAAGATGCGATCTGCATTCTCCAAGCCCGATGACTGCACCTCTCCCCTCACATATTTCGTAAAATTCTCGATGGCTACGACTAGCGAAGATGTTCCCCAATTCACCGTCTTGACGGCTCCATCTCGAAAACTAGTAATTCGTATGCTCTGTGCACGAGGGTCGACATGAACAACACCATTTGAAAACACCGCATCAATCCAAAACCGATCAGGATAACCTCTCATAGCTGCAGAGCAAATATTCAGCAAGACCTTAACTCCGTTATCGAGTGAAGCCAGCGTAACCAGGCCAGTACTAGAGGCGTTGGAAGTTTTCTCGGTAATCAACTCGTCTAAGCTAGATTCGCAAAGCCATTCAATCGTGTCGAGAACTTGAATCGTTTTCATGGTAAGTTCGGGTTTGTTCGGTCTGATGTTGGCTCCATACATGATCGTTAGTGAGAGTATTGCGCCCGCTGAGAGCGTGATCCTCTGCTTGAGTTCTTTGAGGCCTTGTTCGTTTCTCAACAAGTTGGGGGAATAAATTGGTTGTCCGGCTTTGGTTGCTAATTTCGTAAGCTCTGTAATTCTTAGGGGTGAGTCTGCGGGCGGGAAATCAACGAGGACTGGTTTACCCTGTAGCAGTGCTTTTTTTGCCAGAAGCGTTTTCCTTGTGCAGGAGCCAATAATAGCGACTGCATCTAGTGTCGAGTTGCGTAAAGATCGCTCAAACCGCTCTTGACTCTCATGAGCTAGCTGAACCAGTTTCCACCCATCGAGTCTAGTCGGCACATAATCTAGCCTCTCTTTCCTTAGATCGACGAGGCCTATGGTTAACAAATCAATTCATCTCCGGAAAGGCAGTTTGACCGGTCTGTGAGTCTGAATAGACCGTACTACCGCCAGAATAATTTCAAGTGCGGCCCGTGCCTCCGCACCCGTAACGGGCGGAGCTGAGTTACTCAATACAGAATCGACGAATGCGATTAGTTCTCTCTCGTACGCGCTGTTCACACTGAGCAGCTCCGGATACGCTAAGGGGTATGTGATGCCGCTTTGAGCACCTTCAGTAACGACGTTCATCTGAGTGTCCGTGGCGGAGATCCACCCTCCAGTCCCTAAGACTTCAAGGGTAGTATACTGCGGGAATGTTGCAGGCAGGACATAACCAACCTCAAACGACGCAACCGCACCTCTCCTAAATTTCAAGGCGGCAAATACTTGCTCGTAGATCCCGGTAGAATCATTCAACGTCGCTATTCCGCGGACCGCCTTCACATCGTCGCTTAACATCCACCTTAAGAGATCAGCTTCGTGAATTCCCACTTCCGCTATGGGGCCCAGCGTCATGTCACGGTTGAAGTACCAAGAGCCAGGTTGCACGATTGTACGTCTGGAGATTTGTGTGATCCAAACGGGTCTGCCTATCGATCCGGCACCAATTGATTCTCTCACCAAAGAGTAGCGAGGTATGAACCTGCGTGAATGAGCGATCATCAGTTTTACTTTGTTTCTTGAACAAGCATCTATGATGCGATCAGCGTCTTCCAGCGTTAGTGCAATAGGTTTCTCGCAGAGAACATGCTTTCCCGCCTTAGCTGCAGCGGCAGCAATTTCTGCATGGTACCTGGTTGGTGTGCAGATATCAACCGCATCCACATCACTACATTCGAGTAGGCTCATGTAGTTTTGAAACGATCTTCCCGCTTCAAACTTCTGCGCCACTGCGCGGGCGAGGGATTCATTGCTATCGGCAACGGCGACAAGCCTTGCAGATGGTATTCGCTTGATTGCTGGTAGGTGGGATTCTTGGGCGATTGATCCACACCCTATTAGACCAATCCCGAGCCTCCTTCTCGAATTCGAGAAGTGGCGGGTCGACGAAGTGGCCTCCCTTTAATGACTAATGGAGGGCAAGATTTCCTTCGCGAACAGAGTTGTTTGAGAGGCTACGGTCTTATATGGTTCGTTTCCGAAATAGCAGACCAAATGGTCCAGACCTGCATGCTCGTAAGCCTCGATTTCCCGCAAAATCGCTTCACGACCTCCGCCCAACATGTACGCTTGATCTCCAGAACTCATCGTGTAGCTTGTCGATGCAGAGGGTGAAATCTTCACAGGAACGCGAACACTCAATTCAACTTCTCGCTCGCCCTTAAGAATGGAATCAAGTTCTCCTTTTCCTTGAGCGAATTCTTTCGGGGATAGACCAACTGGATGCCAGCCATCACCTAAGCGCGCAATTCTCTTGAACACTTGGCGTGAGGAACCACCAATCCAAATTGGTGGCCCGTGTTTTTGAATTGGTTTCGGCAGGAACGCGATGTCGCGGAATTTGAAGAATCGACCGTTGAATTGTGGTTGGTCTTGAGTCCAGAGTGTCTTGAGGATTCGTATTTGTTCGTTCATTAGTTGACCTCGTTCATGAAAGTTAGATCCTAATGTTGCGAACTCATCATCCATCCAGCCTGCACCGAGGCCTAGGATCAATCGGCCGTCGCTCAGCTGGTCTAAGGTTGCGGTTTGTTTTGCGAATATGAGTGGGTTGCGTATCGGTAGAACAATTATTGATGTGCCAAGCTTCACGTGCTCAGTGTGGGCTGCGGCGTAGGTAAGTGTCAGTAAGCTCTCGAATATGCTGCCGTACGGGTCAGCATGATTCCTATTGACCGCAATGTGATCCGTCGTCCAAATCGAGTCGAAAACTAGTTTTTCGGTCAGACTGCAATAGTCTACAATTGCTCTCTTTGACATCGGAACGCCATAGTGCGGGATACACGCGCCAAACTTCACAATCGTTTGCCTCTCGTCACTCGTTAAGGACCCAATTGGGCTATTTGACTTACGTTACTTCCAGACGGTTTCGGCTACTTTCAACAAGCTACGATCGCGCCAGCGAACTAGCTCTTTGTTACTCAGCCCTCGTTTTCTGACCATTTGTTCGACACTCTTTTCAACACCTGACTTTACTTCGGCGGGTATCTCTGTCCACTTTGCCAGACTACGCCAGGTATCGGGCAGAATTCTCGCGTAGTAGTCCATGCAAGCTTCGATTCCACCTAAAGCGTGTCGCCCTCCATGAATATGTGCCTGGATAAAGGGTCCAAGGCCTACACAAAATGATGCTTTCGAGAATTCACAGAGCGCAGCATCGACATCGGCTGCGGACACAAAACCTCTCCCCACAATGTCTACGGCTTCACGAAACAACGTAAATTGTAACCGATTAAGAACGAAGTCTTGGATATCTCGTTTCATGACGAGTGGTAGCTTCCCGATTCTTCGCATCATGCGAACAGAAGTCTCTATCGTTCTCTTGTTGGTCAATCGGCCTGGAACGATTTCGACCAGCGTCGTCAGATGAACAGGTAATTGGCAGGGGTGTACGATTACACACCTTTCAGGCCGTTTCGCAGCCGACTGAATCTTAGTCATGAGCAATCCGCCCGTGCTGCTCGCAATTACAGTGCTTCTGGGAACACGTGAACTGATTTCCGAGAATACCTTCCGCTTTAATGACAAATCTTCGGGAACAGATTCCTGCACAAAATCAGCGCGGGAAAGAGCCCTCTCCAAATCTGCGGTATATGTAATTCTGGAGGCACTATCCCTCGCTTCAGCCCGAGATAGCAGACGAAAACTTGTCAGGGTTCGGAAGTTGGAGGCAATATTCTTCCTAGCTATCTTGAGGGCTGCTTCATCCGTGTCTTGCAATACAACATTGTACCCCTTACCGGCGAATAGTGTTGCCCAGCTACGACCGATCGTCCCTGCGCCGACACACGCTACTTGAACGTATTCATCTTGCAACTATGATAACCGCGAGTGACGTCATCTTTCACGTGAATATAACACGAACACAACTCGAAACAAATGAGGCAGCGCATGGCAAGGGTTAAATGACCTCAGAATTGGACACCGCAAACATGCAACCAGAATTTTCGCTTCAAGAGCGACAAATCATTCAAGAGATTTCGTCTGACAACATGATGAGACACGTTGGCGAGATCTCGAAATACGTAAGGATGTCTGGAAGCGATGAAGAAACAAAAGCGCTAGAATACGTGAAGAAAACACTCACAACTTACGGATTCAAGGTCAGAGAGCATCGTTTTGACGCTTACGTCGGTGAACCGAAGTCAGCGGAGTTACAGATTCTTACTCCCGATACGAAGAAGATTATTGGAGTAACCGCGGCGCTTGCACCATCCACGTCCCGAGACGGAACTGAGTCGGAGTTAGTAGATGTTGGCGCAGGAACAGAGGCAGACTTCCGAAAAAGGGATGTTCGCGGAAAGCTTGTCCTCGTAAAGGACCTCGCCGAGCCTGAAATAGCAAAACGCGCAGACAACCACGGAGCGGTTGGTCAAATCTTCATCAACGATTACAAACCTCACGAAGGAATCGTGTCAGTTGTATGGGGAACGCCGAGACAAGAAACGGCACCTTTACTCCCAGCGACTCCGTGCATCTCAATAACTGAGCAAGATGGGGCATATCTGCAGGAGCGCCTATCCAAGGGCCGAGTTACAGCAAGATTATTGACGGAATCCTGGAGGGGATGGAGAAAGATACCTGTCGTTATTGCGGATCTTCCAGGCACAATAGAACGTCAGAGGTTCGCGTTATTTGCGGGGCACATCGATTCCTGGCATTACGGAGCCATGGACAACGGGAGCGCGAATGCGCTCATGCTTGAAGTAGCCCGTGTCATGTCCAAGCACAAGAAGCATCTTCGACGAGGACTCAGGTTAGCATTCTGGTCTGGGCACTCACATGGAAGGTACGCGGGTTCATCATGGTACGCGGATAACTTTTGGTTTGACTTGGAAAAGAACTGCGTAGCGCATGTATACACTGATTCGGCGGGCGCAAAAGGAGCAAGCGTCCTTACCGAAACCTACGTTATGCCCGAAACTGAGGACTTGGCGTCTTCAGCGGTAAAACGGCTAACTGGACAAAAATTGTCTAGACGTAGATTCTCTCGCTCAGGTGATCAATCATTCTGGGGAATCGGCATACCATCAGTATTCATGTTACTGTCCGAGATCCCGGTTGAAGCTGGCAGAAAAGATCCAAACCTTCGGACGGTCGCACTCTTCGGGCCGTCACCAACAGGTCTAGGGTGGTGGTGGCATACTCCCGAGGATACTGAAGACAAGATCGATGCCGAGAACCTGAAACGCGACGCGACCATATACGCAGTCACTCTACACGCCCTATGCTCGGACAGAATCATTCCCCTGAATTATGAGAAGACGGCGAAACAATTCAAAGAGCTGCTTACGGAATTACAGCAGGCAGGCAAAGGACTGTTTGATTTAGAACCATTGATCAAGCAGGCGTCAAAACTTGCGATCCTCCTGAGGACTTTCAACGTTCGTAGCCAGAGGGCAATTGACGTTACGAAGATTGAAAACTACAACAAGACAATCATGCGTCTCAGTAGATTACTCGTACCTATCATGCAAACACGTGTCGGAAGATATGATCACGATCTTGCGGTTCCAATTCCACCACTTCCAAATCTCGACGTGATACGAACATTGCCCGATCTTGACCCAGCGTCTGACCAATTCAAGTTCCTCCAAGTCGGACTGAAACGGAACGCCAACCAAGTCTCGGACGCCTTAGATAGAGCAATTGAAACAGTCGAACACGAATTGAAGACTACACGCAGAAATTGAATCGATAACTCCCCTAGTTCATTCTTTGCACGAGTAGCCCAAGCTGCGCATCAGCGTCAACGCGTAGATTTTGCTGAAACTTACCAAGTCGTCTATACTCACATTCTCATCTGGGCCGTGTTCTCGACCGGTTTCATTGTCCCCGGGCCCAAATCCGCAAATGGTCGGAACTCCAGCATAATTGATCAGGTAGGCTGCATCGTTCGTTCCATATCCCGCCGTCAATTTTGGTTCATAACCCACGACTGCCTTCGTAGCTTCTCTCGCTGCTCCCAACACTTTAGACGATTCATCAATTTGGGCTGCAGGCGCGTACGCGAACACTTCTACGGAAGCTGAAAAGTTCGGATCCTCAGCTCGCATAGTATCTATGGTTTGGGTTATCTTGTTAACCACCGATTCCTGAGTCATGCCCGGGACCAATCGAACATCAACTTCGGCCTCGCACTGTTCTGGGATAATGTTCGTTTTAGAACCACCCCTAATCACGGTGCCCGGAGAGATTGTTGGGGGAGGTAGAAGTTTGTGTGGCATGTACTCAAATTGAGTTTTTTGCAAAGCAAGCAGCAGTTTACTCATGCTGATTACCGCATTGACTCCGTTAGATGGGTTACTGGCGTGTGCTGCTTTCCCGTGAGTTGTCAGTTTAAGCCAGCAATTTCCTCTAACCGCTTGCCTAACCGCAATTCTGCCTCCAAAGACTGACCCCTCAGCCACTATTCCCATATCCGCCTGAGCCAAACCGTTCTTGATCATGTACTTGGTACCGAAGATCGAGTCGACCTCTTCATCCGCAACTGCCTGAAAGATAACATCACCATTCAACTTCATTCCGGATTCCACAAGACCGCGTAAGGAGGTGGTGATCGCTGCTAATCCTCCCTTCATGTCCGCGGCTCCGCGGCCATAAATGCGACCATCTTTCACGACACCTTCGAAGGGGTCGACTGTCCACTTGGAATGATCCCCTTCGGTAACGACGTCAGTATGCCCGTTAAACAGGAACCGAGGTTTTCCACTCGGCCCCTTCAACACTGCCTGGACGTTAACCATTCCAGGAGCCGAGGTATGAAGAGAAACGTCCATGCCGATTGAAGAGAGATGGTGACGTAGAATTTCGGCGACTCCGCTCACATCACCAGGAGGGTTAACGCTTTTCTCTCGAATCAAATCCCGCAATAACAGAACTAAATCTGGTTTCAGCCGTTCAACCGATTGGAGAACTCCCTGTTCATCAGACATTTTTCGTGCACGCAGTTGTTCCTCAATGCGAAGAACTTGGTAGGATAAGACTTGGTTGAACTATCAATTTAGGCTTCATGCGAGGGCCTATGCAGCACTTCGACGGTCATGCCAATGATATGATACATCAAAGATAGGATCCATTTCTCTAACGACGATGCTTCGAAGGCAGGAATTGAAAGTTAGAGTCACGGACAAAGAAGTCGAGTATTTCGTTATTTTGTCGTGTCGACCACGCAGAAGAGATTGCCATCTGGATCCTCAAGAACGACGAAGTCATCCTCCGGGTCGTATTCTTGCGGATGACGGATTGCACCGAGCTTGAGTAGCCGTTCAACCTCTGCCTTCTGGTTCCTCGTGTAGAGGTCGAAGTGCAGCCAGTTTCTGCCCGTTAGCTTCTCTGACGGTTGAACGCGATTCAAGGACACGTTCGTGTTTCTTCCTGCAGGATCTCGAAGAACTACCCAGCCCTCATTCAGTATGTCTGCTAGCTGCTTTTCAGTCCTGTATTGGTAATGGAGAGTCTCCTTCCAGAACGCTAACATCTTGTCGAAGTTTATGCAGTCGATGACGACTGAGCCGATTTTCAGTTCTGAGGTTTCCTGCAATTAGAACGGAAATTTTCTGAGAGTTTGTGAATATAAGGGCTTGCTGAACTCAATTTGAAGCGATCTTGTCCTTAGTCGTTCGGTTACAGAGAGAGAGTTAGCCGTTTACCAAGTTTACCAGGTTTTCTCAACCCGATATGGACACTTGTCGGGCTCTCTTGTTCTAGCCTCTCTACATTCAAGGCTTCCAGCGTCACAGCCTTCACTGGAACCGGCGTCACAACTGTAATCTTTCAAAAGGCAATAGTACTTTCCAACATCATTCAAGCGAACTGGTTTGTTCATTTGCTGTCAACACTCCGTTACGGCTTTGCTAAGTCTAACCGTAATTTACACAGCTTTCTTAGCGCGGGCACGCCTTAGAGAGTGTTGTTTTCGAATTTCAAAGAGCAAAATCAAAGAGGGCCTGACACTTATGGGCAATCAAAACAGACCTGCACACCAAGTAACACGAAGGAGAACCTAGACGCCTCAGTAAACCGCACAACTAAAAATGCGCTGGCGGCTTACTTCACGAATTCTAAGCGATGCCGATCCATCGCTGATGAACGTAACGATCGAATATACAATGCGTTTTAGATGGTTGTTGTGCCCACAACTAGTGGGGCAGGTCATGTCTAATACTATCGAATTGGCCGCAGTACTCCACGACTCTAAACTCAATGCAATGGATTTGCCCATAGGTGTTGCTAGAACCCTACTCGTTTCATTGCACCATAGAGCGACGCAGAGCATCAAGAACGAAGGCCAATTCAAGGACGAGATGGGCGAATACTTCCATAGGAAAATTTCTTTCGACTGGAGCAAATTCAACGACGAATCGTTACATTGGATGATGATTAACAGAACAGAGATTCTTGACGAAAAAGTGACGGATTTCATCGTCAAAAATCATGACAGTTTCGTCATCAATCTGGGCGCGGGACTATGCACGCGGTTCTATCGCCTAAAAACTGGAAGAGTAACCTGGATTGAAATGGATCTACCAGAAGTAATAGCGTTTCGAAAGAAACTCAACGAACCACAACTCGCAAACCACATTTTTCTCCCCGGCTCGATCTTGAACGCGAAATGGATAGAGCGTGTGAGACAATTCGTCCATGGTAAAACCTTGTTCGTCGCCGAAGGTTTGATGAACTATTTTTCAGAGGAAGAAAACCTCGAAATCTTTGAAGCACTAACCGATAACTTTCCCGGCCAAGAAATGTTGCTAAGCATTCTGTCACGTGACGGAGTCAACTATGCCAATGAAACACCCTCTCTACACGCTGCACATACTCGAATGAAGTCACGAATAGTGAGCGGCGTCCAACTCGCACTCATCAACCCACAAATCCAGTTTATCGATGAATGGTATGTGGCAGACAGGAATCTGAATCTAATGTCGCCAGAGATTAGAAAAATGATGTCAAGCCCAGCAGCCAAAAACCGGCAGAAAATTGCCCACATAAGATTCCTTTAGTTTAGCCGCTTATTCCGGTTTCTAGTGCTGAACAGCATAATCCCGCAGCTACAGCTTCGAAGTGAGATGTCGTTCTCTTTCCGCGAGGTTTCAGGCGGTCTTTGACGAGCGTAGATGTAGCGTAGGTGACGCGAGGGCTCCACAAAAGTAAGACGCCATTTTACTATCGGTAGAAGAAGTAGAACAATGTGTAACACCGACTTGGGCGACATATTGAGTGCTTCGAACAGGACGTGAATATGGAATGAAAAGTAGTAGGATAGTTCTTGCTCTAGTTGTGATCTCAGCCTTAGCCCTTCTGCCAACAACGCTGACACCGATCCACGCACAGGCAGTTGGCACGATGAATATCTCCATCGCCGGACCTGGAACGATATACTGGAAGGGCGTCTACAATGGGATCACATACGGATCAGGTTGGGTCACCAGCACCTCCCCATCTTCAGTTACCTTACCCCAAGGCACCATGATGACCTTCATTGCGGAACCGTTGCCCGGTCACCACTTCACAAATTGGGTAGTAAACGGGTACGATCAAGGTTCGACCAGCCCGTTCGTACTGTTCAGCGCTTCTCCTGGCGCCTCCGGAAATGTGATCGCAAACTTCGACCAAACATTGATCAAAAATGTTGACGGCGTCTATACGAATCCTGCAATCACAAGCCCTGCGCAAACCCCAGCCGTTCTCGCCCCGGCTGTTCAATACGGCACAGTTCAAATCAACGTCCAAGGTTCGGGTACAGTGTACTGGAGCACAACGTACGGATCATCTAGCGAGTCTGGCTCAACGAACGTCGGCTACTCGATCCTAGTCCCATATGGAGCAACCGTAACCTTCACTGCAACACCCGGAAGCGGGAACACATTCACCAATTGGAGCGTAAATTCCGCTAACGCAGGGTCAACGAATCCCTACACGATGAGCAGCACTACGCCAGCCTCGACCGTAACTGCAATCTTCATAGTGTAGAAGCCAGGAGCCTATCTTTTTTTCAACCACCTATGTTTCTTTTCATCTGACGAAGACGACTGAGAGCTAGAGGGGCTTTGTCTAGCGATTTTTGACTCGCAATCCAAATAGGAATCTGAGCACGTTCACTTTGCTAACCGGGTAGAGCAACGCAAGGATAGTTGGCAACGCTGTAAGTATGATTAGGAGATATTTCTCAAAAACCATCAACGGCAGCTGGACTATGTAGAAGCTGACTGCAACGATAATGGCTTGATGAAGAATGTAGAACGGCAAAACCAGTTCGTTCGTGACCTGCAGAAACTGGTTGTTGAATGAGAGATGCTTTTGCCCATAACCCAGAATTGCGGACACCCAGCACCAGCCATTAACCGCCCAGAGTATCGATATGATAACGTAGGAACGATCCAAGCCGGATGAGGGAGACGTACCCCCACTTGAAGACGCGACCACTATTACGATGATGCTCAAGATCACGCCTAGGATTAGGCTGATCTCGCGATTCTTCTCAAGAGACTCTTCGAAGTCAGGGTTGCATGCCATCACGTAGCCTACGATGAACAACATGAGGTAGGTCGGAAGCTTCCAACCTCCATAGCCGCTGGGGAAGACGAAGTACGGTGGTATGGCGGCTATGTTAACGGCGATTATGGGAACCGCGAGCAATAAGAGGCCTCCACGTCGGTTGCAGGAGGCGTAGAGTTTTGACAACTTCTTGCGACTCGTCTCTTTCCCAAGCCACTTGAAGAGCGGAATCGTAATGATGGAGAACAGAAAGAGCCAGAAGAGATACCACAGGTAGATACCCTGATTCGAATCCGCAAAATAGGTAGGAGAGAAACTTAGCGTGAATGGCAGGAACCGCGTGAAGTAGGGCCCAAGATAGAAGCTGAGAAAGCCTCCGGTAAATTCGCCATGGAATACCGCATCATAGTAGGTGTTCAAGGACAGAATGGCTAGCATTCCGACGGTGAGGAAGGGGATCATGAGCCTCAGAAACCGGTCCTTAACAAATTGAAGGCCACCGCGCTTCGTTAGGGAGAAGTAAACTGCGATGCCGGAGATAACGAAGAACAGCGGCATAATCCAGCCCGAAATGAACGCGTCGAACAACGTGAAACCTAGATCCGGCGTTGAGTTCATCACATGCCAAGGTGTGACCGCGAACGGCCTACTACTATGAAACAAGAACAGTGTACCCATCGCAAGAACTCTCAGCCAATCAAGCCAAAACCATCTCGATGATTTAACGGATCGTTGAGCTAGCTGAGGTTTCGTGACAAGTTCGAGGGGTTTAGTCAATCACGTCCATCTGTTACAATGTAAATCATCATTTCTCATCCATCTTCATGACGGTCGACTTTCGAAGAAGGTTTTAAGCGATCTTCTCCTTGCAGAAAACGAGGATGACACTGACACACGTAATTTTTCGAAACGGAAATTTGTGCTTGAGTTATTGATCGTTAAGGCGTGATTAACAAGCCTCAGCCTAGCTAGCTTCTACTTTACTTGAGATAGGTATCTTGATCATGAACGTGGATCCGCGGCCTAGCTCACTCTTTACTGTGATCGTCCCTTTTTGAGCTTCCACCAGACGTTTGCAGACAGCCAATCCTAAACCCTGTCCTCGCGTTTTGGTTGTGAAGAATGGGTTGAAGAGTTTGCCCAAGTTCTCTTCCGGAATTCCTACGCCACTATCTTCAACAGAGATTGTAACATAATCCCTATCATGGGTCGCGACGATGGTCACCCTGCCACCGTTAGGCATCGCCTGTATTCCGTTTGAAACCAAGTTCAAGAGGACTCGTTTCAGAAGGGTCGGGTCGACCAATACTTTTGCAATTTCGCCGTGCGTCACGACTAGGGTCTCTATGTTCTTCGGAAAGTTGGCGTTTGATGTTACTTGTTTCACCAAATTCGCCAAATCGGTTTCAACACGTTCTACACTGACCGGTTTCGAGTAATCCTGTAGGTCTGAAATTATCTTGTTCATGTAATTTACTTGGGTTTCAAGTTCGTTAAGCAACTCTAGTTCTTCCTTAGCCTTGTCGATCTCTTCAGAATCGACTAGCTTCTTCATGAGGTAAAGCGAAGTTGATGTTGCCTGCAATGGGTTGCGCAGGTCGTGGGCCACCATCGCCGCAGTCTGGCCAATAGCTGCTAGACGCTCCGAGACGGCGAGTCTCTGTTCCATCTCTTTCGATTCCGTGACATCGGTCGAACATCCAACGATCTCAAATGGCTTGCCGTGACCATCTCGGATCACGTTTGCTTCTTCACGTATCCATCGGTACATTCCGTTTTCGTCCCGGAAGCGGTATAGGAAGACATGGTGTCCTTTTTTCCATAACTTAGCGACTTCGGATTTGTTTGAGGCGAGGTCGTCGGGGTGAACTCTGCTCGCCCAAAGTTCGTTTCCTTTTTCTCCCGTTAGTTCTTTGGATTTGAATCCTGCCGATGATGCTACGCTTCGGCTCAGGTAAGTCATGTAATAATCGGAAAGGTCTGGAAGGGGTTTGGCGAGGAATACGACCGCGGGGTTCTGGGAGATCACATGCTCGAGACGCTCACGTGAGGCTCGAAGTTCATTTTCGCTCTCCGCGAGCTTCCGAGTTCGCTCCTCCACCAGCTCCTCCAAATGCTCAGCGTAACGTTTCAGTTCGTCCTTCATTCGCCTGCGTTCCGCGACAATTTTTGTGACACCTGGGCGACGCCTAGTTCTTTGTTTCCTCGCCTTCACAGGTGCCCGGCGCGGTTTCACCAAAATATGTACCTAGCCTTTCACCTGTTTGCTGGCGCGGCAGGAATAATCATTGTGTCACGATTCCTGTTGCGGGCAGATGCATTCCTAGCATGATGGGTCAATACTTCATGCTTTGCGGATTTGCTGAGCTCAATGAAAGCGAGGAGAGGTTAGAACCTCAAAACCCATGCGAGGATAAGGGCCGCTGCCACTAGGTTTCCAGCCTGAGTGAAGCCAACCGCCCGAATTCGTTCTATCTTAGATGAATCCTTCCGTTTCATGAGTAATAGAACAATTATTCTATGAACCATCAGGGGGATGACGACAGCGAAAGCGGTCAATGAAAGCCAATCGAATGCACTCAGGCTAACGATTTCGGCCGTAACAAGAGCTACTGAAAGAATGAAACTTGCCCACCTTAACGGCGAGTCCTTCAAGACTGAGCGAACCATGTCTCGTGTGTACACTACTCCTGAGACACAGTAGGTTAGAAATACAATCCAAATAGCAAGGAATTGAACGGAGAGCTGCCAAACCATTAGCATCTGCCCTACTGGGACGAGTAAAGTCAGTAGGCTCGAAAGAACCGGGAGCAGGAACGCGTTACGCTCCATGCGCATAATAATTTTCGAGCCACCAGTCAATCTTCCAGTTACAACTAGAGCGATTATTGAGACCACGAGGAATATGACGATACCTGGAAACCAGGGAGGTTTCGGCAGTGCCGTTAGGGCGAATATCACCGAGGAGAACCAGATTGCTGATGCACCATGTTCCTTAGGCAACAACTTCATCCGACTATCCTCCCCATCTGTGATCCTACGAGTGGTCGATTTCAGTCAGGTTATTTACGGTTCAGCTGGTCTTCGCAGAAACCCCATGGTCTTTGTTATCTAACACCCCTTTCAAAGTGCTTGATGGCTTTGTGATTGCTATCTGCGGACTCTTCTAGGAGGGCTTCAAGAAAGTTTCTGGCTGCTGCAATCTCTCTTCGTCCGGCCTCCGTTATTCGATAGTATTTTCTCCGTTCCTGCAATTCGGCTTTTACCAAATTGGCGTTCTCCAGATCGTAGAGTACTCGGTAAGCGGTTACGTTCCCACTCCAAAACCCGAACTTTGTCTTGATCAAGCCTCTCAGTTCGTATCCGTATCTGTCCCTGCTGCTTAGTAGGAGGAGGATGAAGAACCACAGATTCTCCTTCTGCACCTTTTCCTTCAGCCTATCTACGAATTGCATGTTTCTGGTCCCCGTACGCCCAGTAACCGGGGTTCTGTTGCGGACAACACATTTATCTTCCGCTATTTTACAGCTGTAAAATATGCCTCAGGTTAGAGTGGGAATCGTCGGAGTCGGTAACTGCGCTGCAGGACTGATTCAGGCCGTAGACCTCGTCAAATCGCAACAAGTCGATCCAAAACTCACCCATCCAAGTATCGGTGGATACGAAATTAGCGATATTCATTTTGCAAGTGCATTCGACGTTGGAACCAATAAGGTTGGCAAACCTCTGGGTCGGGCCATCTACGAATCCCCGAACATGGTGAGATGGA
>DATIYC010000084.1:0-10874 GCA_035517955.1 Candidatus Acidiferrales bacterium
TATTGGGAGGTTTGAGACGGGTTATGACGCTGTCGCAAATATAGCTAGTAGTAGTATTGACAATATATGAGTCGCTGAAAAAATATTCAGAGAATTTCTCCTTCACTCGGTGGAGTTTGTGAGGTGTTCTGCGCGTTCCACCTCTTCCACCTCATTATACCATTTCTTTGATGGCCCAACCTTTGCTCGGAGCTTCCATCCCATTTTCTTAGGTTTCTCATCAATGGCCTGGAGCAGCTTGCTTATTTTCGCGTCTATGTTCTGCCGCTGGGCTTCCTCCAAGTTGCCGTACTTCGGGAGGAAGGATTGGATTTTCTTGAGGTTAGTAGTTGCTGTGTAGTAGAAACCCCAGTCTTCTGACATGATTTTTACTATGTGGTCCATGTTTATCGTTTCCTTGTCTCCCTCACCCACCTCGTGTTCGAGTAGGAGCAGAATTGAATCTTTGATGTCCTTCTCGTTAATGTGAACTATCTGAAGCTTCTCCAATAGTAAGTCGACTAGGGTGATTGTGGGGTAGTCAACCTCGAGTCTTCCCTTGAAGTCTATGACATGGTTCATTGAGAGTTTGTCTAGAAATACGTCGGCATGCGAATTGCCTCCCGCCCTATTGATGAAAATACATCTCCCAGCGAACAAGCCTGGCGTCAGCGCCGCGCGAACCATATCATATCCCAATTGTTCTGTGAAGAATTTCTCGATCTTTCCTCTGTCCTTTGAGTAGCCCATGAAGTCGAGATCGGATATGGCTCGAGCCATCTGGTCGTGAACCTTAATGTTGTTTGGCGAGTGAATTCTAAAGGCCGTGGCCCCAAGAACTCTTAGCGTTAAATTCGCAGCTTTCGCCTTATCGACGATCTTTATTGCTTCCTGTTCAAAATTGAAGGAGAGCGGGGCAGCACCAGTACTAGGGTTGCTCAAATCAAGTCTTCATAGCGAGGACCCTCCGTGAAACTCTTAAGGCTTCCCGCATCTCTTCGGCGCAGAGAATCTGGTTAACTCTTGCACGGGTTTTTCACGTTGTTCACGGTAACGCAGAATCGTTTCTGTCTGGCCTGCCGGTTTCGAATTGCGGCGGTTGTATGTAGCTGTGGAAATGTATTCGAATAGAATAGATTCTATGTAGCAAATCGCTAAATCAGTTCCGACAAGAAACCCCGTTTCTACAGAATAGCTTTTCTGTGATTTGAGAAAATGACTGAACAGGTTTTCATTCGCAAAGCGTCTGGACTAACTCGAGTTATTGGGCCATGGACTGCACTTGCCTACGCATTTATGAACCCTGGTATAATGTACGGTTTCCTCTACTTGATATGGACACATCAACTCTACCCTGGAGTTGATATGCCAATCGCCGCAGCCATCGCAGTTCCACTAATGTTCATCCCCGCGCTCCTGTACATTTGGTTCTCAATTTCGATGCCCCGATCAGGTGGAGAATACATTTGGGGCAGCCGAATAATTTCCCCAGCATGGGGATTCGCAGCAGGATGGTCGCTGAGCATGGTAGGACTCTCTTGGGCAGGCAGCTGCATATACTGGGCTATCTCGTACGGCGCCAACATGATTCCGAGAGCATTAGCAATCTCTCAGGGCGGAGCGAATTTCGCTAACCAACCATTGTGGGCTACTGCAAACCTCATTGATTCCACACCAGTCTTACTGCCTTTGGGCACTGCACTAATCATTTCATTCATGGCAATCATGTGGAGGGGGCCGAAGGCCTCAATGTTTCTCGCTTGGATAGGAGTCGTGGCTGGCACTGTAGGGACTGCAGCTTTCGTCATCGGCGTAATGACCGGAGGCGGCCTACCATCCTTCATTTCAGGGTTCAATGCAATGTCGGGGACCACATATGATGCCGTCCTGAACACAGCTAGGAGTAGTGGCTGGCCTGTCGGCACGTACATTCTCGGGGTGTCTGCTACCGGTGGAATAACCTATGTCGCGCTGAACACCTTGGGATCAACTTACACTGCGAACATCATTGGCGAGATAAAGGACGTCAAGAAGTCAGCAATACTGGCAATGCTGGGGGCACTAGTACTCTTTTTCATCTACTGGGAAATTTTCTACTCGTCAGCATACTTTGGATTTAGCGGCGACTTTTGGGCCGCAGCATCATATTTTGCTCCAGGCGGTTCCGGTTCTGGAACCTGGAATGGGTGGCCTTTTGGTGCCGTAATGCCAATGCCCAACTTAATGCTAGTATTCTTGAACTCCAACGTTTGGTACTCGGTGCTCGCGTCACTTGGTTTCGCGGTATCCACCTACGCTAGCTGCATGGGTATGGCCTTCGGACCCGTCCGAAACCTCTTCGCCTACTCATTCGACCGAGTACTGCCCACAGCCTTCTCCAGCACAGACCGTAGAGGCTCTCCTTGGGCAGCCGTTGCCTTGGGCACAGTGATCGCCGAGATTTTCTTCCTCATCAACGTCTTCTACTACACCTGGATAGCATACTCAATTCTCGCCTGGTTCTTCGCATGGGCAATAGTGGGACTAATCGGCGTAATCTACCCATACACCAGCAGAGGAAAACAGATCTTCGAAAAATCTCCAGAGATCGTCAAGAAGAAGGTCATCGGAATTCCATTGATAACAATATTCGGAGTAGTCACATTCCTCATCAGCATTTACATCGACTACTACATGCTAATGCCATTCTTCCAAGGACTCGCTTCATCACTATACATCTGGATAACCGCTACAATGTTCATTATCCCCTCCTTCGTCATCTACTACCTCTCCCGCATATACCACAGAGCAAAACACGTACCGATGGAATTACAGTTCAAAGAGATCCCTCCCGACTGAGGGACCTTCCTCTATTTTTTCGCAAACTTCATGCAGGTTAGTTTCAAATGAGGATTTACTTCACGACCGATGTTCACGGATCAACGCTGTGCTTCAAAAAATTTCTAAACGCCGCAAAATTCTACACGGCTGACGTCGCAATCATTGGTGGCGACATCACGGGGAAACTCATTATTCCAATAATCGAACAAGGAGATGGAACCCACAATTGCAAACACCAAGGAACGGACTACAAGCTCACAACGAAAGAAGAAGTTGAAAGCCTCCGAAAAAGAATTGAAGATCAAGGTTACTATCCATACATCACAAACAAGAACGAAATAGAAGGTTTCGGCAAAGAAACCTCGAAAGTTGACGAGCTGTTCAAGCAACTAATAATGCGAAGAATCGAAGAATGGGTCAAACTAGCGGACGAACGACTGAAAGATCAGAAGGTAGCCTGCTACGTCCAACCCGGTAATGATGATCGATACGAGATAGACCCAATTCTCCAAGCGTCTAAGAGGATCATCAACCCAGAAGGAAAGATAATTCAAATCGACAACGATCACGAAATGATAAGCACGGGGCACGCGAATCTCACGCCCTGGGATTGCCCTAGGGACGAAAAAGAAGAAAGAATCACTGAAATAATCGACTCGATGGCATCCCAAGTCAAGAACATGAAGAATTGCATATTCAACTTTCACTGTCCTCCCTACGGCACGCATCTAGATCAGGGTCCACAACTCGACGAAAACCTCACGCCGAAACTGGATGCTGGCGGAGCGGCCAGAATGGTTCCCGTCGGCTCTACGTCGGTTCGAGGTGCGATTGACAAGTATCAACCATTACTTGGTCTTCATGGCCATATTCATGAGTCCAAAGCCAGTGAACGAATAGGCCGAACGTTGATTTTGAATCCTGGAAGCGAGTACGGAGAAGGAGTTCTTCGCGGAGCTCTTATCGACCTAGATAAGAAGGGCGTTCAGAGCCACCTTTTCGTACAAGGATAACCCTCTAACGCGAACAGAAAGAGTGCAGTCGCGCAGTGGGATCAATTCTCATAGAGAAGATGTGAAACCTGAACTGCGAGACTATGGACCGATATACTCCAAGCTTTCTCGTTTCGCTTCGCGTAAAGTAGGAAGCTTCGTCATTCAGAAACCTGCTATCGCAGGATTGGACAAAAAACATTTAATACAAATGATGCCTACCCCGTTTTTTTGGGACACAGTAAAGGATTGACGGTGACTCTTGTCGCGAATCCTTGTCTTTGTGAACATTTTCGTTGAATCGCCCACTCTCGCAGATGTCGTTCAAGCTCTCGCACAGTATTCTAGCGTGGAAGAACTTTACGAAGTCACCGGTGAGTACGACATTAGAGCCGTCGTGTCAGCGGCAAGCATTGAGGAATTTCGAGATTTCTTGAAATATAAGATTCTGAAGATTAACGGTGTGAGGAGCACAGTGACTTCCGTAGTCTTCAACGCACCCAAGCGTCCTCAGTATTCAGTCAGCGCTTCCGATCCGATAGAGTTACAACGAGACATACTTTGAATTGTTTTTTGCACACGTCACTAGTGAACTAATTTCATTTCCCCGTTCGAGGAACCTCCGACCAGAGAATCCACACGCCTAGTCCCATCGCGACGAAGGCTGCTAGAAGGAAAGCAGTAACAGGCTCGTGCAAGAACAAAACTGATGCAAAGGCTCCGATGAATGGAGCCGATGAGAAATACGCCCCAGCACGCGCGCTTCCAAGGTATCTTAGACCAAGAACCCAGAACACGTTACTAAACCCATAACAGAATATGCCTATCAGCAGACCCACAAGGACCCATTCAACCGTCCAGTTTCCTGGAAGCATCAGCGAGAACAATAGGTTGGCTCCTCCAGCTAAGAAACCCCTGATACCTGCAATTTGAAACGGGTTTCGATGCGCGATTTTCCGAAGGAAATTGTTCTCGACCCCCCAACACAAACATGCTATAACAATCATGAGAGCCCCCCTGATATCTGACACCGCTGCAAACCCGTTCCAAGAAACGAGCGCACTCCCAACTAGAATGGCGAAAGCTCCCGTTGCAAATCTCCGGTTAATCTGTTCACGAAACACAATCCAAGCCACCAGAATTGTGAATACGGCTTCGAAATTGAGAAGTAGAGAAGTGCTTGAGGCCGGCAAGCTTTGTAAACCAATTAGGAGAAGTAACGGTGCGAAAATTCCACCGAAAATGACACCGCCTGACATCCAGCGAAAGTCACGTACAGTAAGTGAGTGCCCACTCGAAATCATCGATCTTGGTGTCACGATGCCGAGGATAACTGCCCCTAGGCCTGAGCCGAAATACAATAACCCGGCTAATTGCTGGAAGGAAAGTATTCCGTCCAGAGGTTTTGAAAAGGGGGTGCTTAGACTGTAGATGGCTGCTGCAAAGAGTACGAAGGCCGTACCGTTGCAGCTCTCCGTGTCTTTCATCCTCGTCTATGCCCCAACCGGTGGAACCAGTCGAAACGCTAGGTTGTTACAAGCTTGTGAGCGTATGTTGGAGAATGCTGCGACTGCTCAAAGCATGTGTTAGATTTCTCAAGCGCAGGGTCTTGGTAAACAATCCATCGAAAAGACGTATGTTAGTTGAGTAGGATTACGAGGCAGAGATATTCGGTCATGTTTTCGCAGTAGCGGTCAGAGTGACCCTCTTTGACGCTTGAGTCACCCTGTCGTAGTATATGCTCTTCCCTTTCGCCGAGAGAGGAATTCCCATGATAACCGTTGCCTCAGGGAGCATCTTCAACTTCATCGCGGCGGCGCCGATTCGGTACATAATTCTGTTATCCACATTGAGTATCCCAGCCGTCTTCACGGCGGAACCCAACGCGATGCCTAGGTCTAATGCTTTGAAGACGCACGTTGGCCCGGTAAAATCCATTCCTTCCCCTTCGTCAGCATGGGTGAATTCATCACAGGTGCCGAATCCACATGCTCCACAATTCAACGCATACTTCTTGTTTCCCCTCACTCCGATTAGTACGACTGCGTCAGAGTCCCGGACATTGTTCGCATCTCTGTGAAACCCATCGATACCCCTCTCCTCACCAATATTATCCATGCCCTTCGCGATTTGTTCAATTTCCTCACCATCCACTAGGCATGTCAAGATGTCGTCTACTCCACCGGTTTTTGGAGCCGTCCTCGCAGAGACTAATATCATCTTCGCGGCTTCAAGAACGCCCTGTTTCTCCAATACGTTACCGTCGACTAATGGCATACACGCTCATCCGGTCGATCAACGCTTTTCGAGCTGTTTAAAGTGTCAGGCCAATTATCGATGATTCAGCTCACTCTTAGACCAGGGATCCTACGCCTTTACGTCGTAAAATAGCCGCCTACGGTTTCTGGAAACGATTGGAAGTGACTGACGGATGAGTAGTCCACATTTTTCGCAGCGTACTAATCTTAGAAACTCTCCTTCATTGTTGAAATCTGTGGAAATCTCACTGATCTCATTGTGCGTGCATTCTTCTTCCAACATCAGCCCACTCTGTAATGCCAATTGGTGAAATGCGGCGAGCATAGTCTTGAACCCTCAGTGTACGGGGTAGTGTACATTCACGAGAACTCGAGATCTCGCCGTGCAGATTCTTGAGATGCCATCAGCTAAAGGCTGGTGGAAACTTTCGAATAAGCCTTAACACAAGTAGGTTAATGGAATTATCACATGCCCTTCGTCCTTAGGATCTTCGAGGTCTCAGTTTCCGCAGTCTGCGACCTATCTCATTGCCGGGTATTAAATGGAGAAAACACAACCTAGAAACGATATATCCGTGAAGCCTCTTCAAACAAATACAGCATACTTGCTGGAGTTCGAAGATCAAGAAGTCCTAGCGTTGCGACTTCCGGCGAAAATCGCCAAGCAACTTTCAGGCCAGCGACTTAGCGTTAGAAACACAGTTTCAAGGCTCAAGGCCAAACTCAGAATTTCATCAGAAACAGAACAATGGTTTACCATAACCAACGTCGACAACCCACTATTAGAGCAGGCGGATTCTTTCGAGACATTGATGACTAAGGAACTCACCAGGGTGACGGGTAACAAGATTTCCAAGTCAGACCTGGCAATTTCTGTCGCACTTTCGATAGCGGAAGTCAATGAAGAGGACGAAGACATTGCAATAGAACAGGGCCAAACCAGTTCTTCTCGATCAAGATCCGATAGGTAGAGGATCTAATTTTCTCGGTAATACAGCGGTTTTTGCGTAACTTGGGATGCGCCCTAACTATGGACCACGTGAGGCGGTGGTTTTGAACCGCAGACCAAGTTGCCTGCGAGTACGAAAATGGAATAGAAAATAGAGGGTGAGTGAAGAGTAACAGATAGGGGCCATGGGTACGGCTAGTAGTAGTAATAGCCGTATGGCCATGGCCAAGCATAAGCGTACGGGTATGGGTAGTAGTACGGGTAGGCCACGGCTGGGTACTCAATCACAGGAACCTTAATGGTTCTCATGGATACGACTTCACCTCTCAACCCGAAGACGCCTCCAGACAAGTATAGCCCTAAGCGTAAAGATTCCACTGAAATCGCGTCATTTCTACGAAGTGGAATCAATCCAATCCAGAATTTCTGCCCCCCTAGTAACCCTGGTTCGCGAAAGCCCTTTAGCACACGCAGCTCCCTATTAGTGGACTATGCCCAATTACGATCTTTTGGTGAAAAACGTACTCACTTCCACCCTTGGCGTTCAGTCTGGAGATGACGTTATTGTGGAGACCTGGGGACATGGGCTTCCAATTGCGAACGAGTTCACCTACCGTATACGCGAATTAGGAGCACATCCCATGCTTTTGTTCGAGCATGAGGAAACATTTTGGAAAACCCTCCACTCACTCCCAGAGGAGAAGTTGGGTAAGGTTGGGGAGCACGAATGGGCTTCAGTTGAGAAGGCTAAAGCTTACGTATTCATCCCAGGTCCTGCCGACTTCGCTAGGATTTGGAAAAACCGCTCTAAGTTCAGTGCCGCAACAGCATACAATGAGGAGTGGTATGAGAGAGCTAAGCGATATAGACTGAAAGCAGCCCGTATAGCGCTAGGATATGCAACACCTCAAAGGGCGCGCGCTTACAAGATCTCACTTGCCTCCTGGCAACGAATGTTAATCGCTGCGTCGACTGTTGATTTCGCAACGCTCAGTAGCAAAGTCAAGAAAGTGGCGTCCGTGTTGCGGGCTGGTTCGGTCAGGGTGACGGATTCTAAGGGCACCGACCTCTCTCTTCGATTGATAGATCGAGAACCATTTGAGGACGATTGCATAGTGGACTCAAATGACCTGGATCAAGGGAGAAATGTCGCCAACATTCCCGGTGGCGATGTTTTAGCTTGCCCAGACGAGGCGCAAGCTGATGGCACTGTTATTTTTGATCGACCAACTCAATTCATGGGCAAATGGGTTGGAGGAGTTCGCTTGCACTTTAAGGACGGAGCCTTAACGGATTATCAGGCGCGTGTGAACGCTGACCTTCTCAAGGCGAGTTACGAGAAAGCTACGGGTGAGAAGAATAGGGTTGCAGTCTTAGGCGTTGGTGTGAACCCGAAGGCGAGAGTTGGTTTCTTACAGGACAGTCTAGTCTCAGGCGTTGTAACAGTGGGAATTGGCGGCAACGACGATATTGGCGGATCGAATAAGACCGACTTCTACTTCGCAGGAGTCCTCACAAAAGCCACGATGACCGTTGATGGTAAGCCTATAGTCAAGAACGGCAAACTCGTAATATGAAGCCTAGAAATTACCTACCCAACCAAGCTGAGGCATCGTAACCTACTCCAGAATACCAGACCCCTCAGAGGGAAAAACTCTCTAGAGTAGCAAATCTCTTCAAGAGAAATTCGACACATATAATCCGTTTCAGAATTGTTGGATGATTCGTCCACAATGACTAATTAGGCGTATTCGCAACGACGGCACGTAGTTGTAAGTGAGGTGAAAAAATGAGTTTACTTGAAACAGTTCTGCAAACGACCCCAGCCAGAGGGATGGGTTTCGGTTTTGGCTCGCTCATCTTTGGAGCAATCGGTGCAGTTTCAGTCCTTTTAATCACCGTAGGAGCCTTCTACGTTCTGATAAAACTCGGAAGCCTTCTCGATGCATTAAAGGAGAAGACCGAAGCCGGTTCTTCCAAGAAGTGAGGCAGGTTAGAGAAATAGAGCAAAGATACCCGAGAACATCTAACTTTCAAAGAAGTGCCTAGTTGTGTCGCGACTCCAGGCACATTTTTTTGTTTTGATCGCTCAGAAGACACGTTTTGCCACACCTTTGTAGGTAAGGTTAGAGTTCATTTGGCTATGGTTGCACTGAACGGGTTTATTGAGCTGCGACGTGAGCCGCGGATGGTTTAACATTTCTAGAGGAAGCGGCTCAGCTTCGACTGCATCTTGTTGCTTACTGGGAGCATACAGGAATTCATAATCAAGTGAGGCCTCGAGCCGTGGTAACGGAGATTCCCTGAGGCGAGATGAACGAATATGAGTTTTCGAGATAAAATCCTAAAGTCAATGCCGTCCGTGTTGGTAGTAATTGCAACTTTGATAGCGACGCTTACGATGGTGTTCCTTCTGAGGCTGTATACTGGTTAGGATTCATCGAAATCACTTGAATCATACCGGCTGACACTGGTAGTCAAGTTTGGCAGCTCCGATGAGGTTGCGAAGGTTACAGCCCATGTAAATGAAATGAGAGTTCGACGGTCGCTAATACAGTTTTGACCGATTACAATACCCGCTACAGGATAATTTCTTCGAGAATGAGGTTAGCCCAAAATATGCTATGTCTGTTGGCGTGAAAGTTTAACTACGTCTCGTAGTTTGCTTTGAGAAAACTCAAATCGGGGATAAGAATGAGCTCGCAGCATCTCCCTGCAAAGACTGCTATGGCAGTTCTTCTGTTATGCGTAGTCGTTCTCAGCGTCGGACTAGTATACTATAATTCCGCTCTTGCTGCTTCAAACGACCAAGTGACCTCACTTCAACAATCAGTCGGAGAATTGCAAACCCAGCTGCAGAACCAGGTTATACCTGACCAACCGCAAGGAAACACGTCCCTAATTGGATTAGACCCCGCGAGCATCTATGCGAACTCCAACACGAGCGTAGTAACTGTTCAAGGAAGCCGAGAGGAAAACGTTAACACTATTTTCGGCACAGAAACGAGCGTCCAAAGCGAACTGGGCTCGGGTTTCGTTATTGATTATTCGAATTCTTATTTCGTTGTAACGAACTTTCACGTCGTCGACTCGTTAGCCAATGTAACGGTTACCTTCTGGAATGGGGATTCGTACTTGGCAACGGTTGTCGGAACGGACCCATACAGCGACTTGGCCATCCTAACCACTAGAGCTCCGTTGAGTGACTTGCACCCTCTCAGTTTCACCTCCTCATCATCGTCACGAGTTGGACAACCTGTAATTGCGATTGGAAACCCATTCGGCCTTTCAGGTTCAGTTACCTTCGGCATAATAAGCCAAGTTGGCAGAACGATTCAATACCAGTCAACAACTGGAACATTCACGATCGCTGATGCGATTCAATTCAGCGCCCCGATAAACCCCGGAAACTCAGGCGGCCCACTACTCAACTCCTACGGCCTAGTTCTTGGTATTACGTCAGCGGATGTTAGTGGTTCCCAAGGGGTTGGATTCGCTATTCCATCGGATACTATAATGCGAGAACTTCCATTACTGATCCGCACAGGAACATACAACCTGCACCCGTACCTCGGCATTCAAACGGATGACATGGATTATCAGCTAGCGCAATCGATGGGAACAAACACCACATACGGCGTCTTGATTGAGAAGACCGACCCGGGCAGCCCTGCCGAGAAAGCTGGCCTAAGGGGCGGCCAAACCACAGTCGACATTGCAGGTAACAACTACGTAATCGGCGGCGACATAATCGTCTCCGTAAATGGTACGCGGATCGTAAACTACGACTCACTCGCAACCTACCTGGAAAGGCATGTAATCGCCGGCCAAGCCATTCAGCTAGGCATAATCAGATCAAACCAGTTGCTCTACCTA
>DATIYC010000085.1:0-13681 GCA_035517955.1 Candidatus Acidiferrales bacterium
GACAAAGGCTTCTTCTACGAACCAACCCTACTGGTGAACGCCGATCCCAGCTCGAAAGTAGTTCGAGAGGAAGTCTTCGGACCAGCCTTGCCAATCTTTCGTGTCAAGGACATGGATGAAGCGATCATAAAAGGTAACGACTCCATCTACGGACTCGGAGCACACTTATGGACAAGGAACATTCAAACGGCAATGAAAGCCGCTCGCAAGTTGAAAGCAGGAACAATCCTAGTGAACACCCCCTACGGAGCGGGCGGCTGGGAGATCGAAGTTCCAATGGGCGGATTCAAACAGAGCGGTCTAGGTCGCGAATATGGAATTGAAGGCATGGGTCAATATCAAGAAACAAAAACTATTGTTTATGGCACTTAGTTGCTCTACGCTTCGGTTGCCTCTTCGATCGAAAATCTGTGGATTCCCTAGACTTTACTTTCCGGAAACAATCGCTAGCAACTATCGTGTGCATACTAACTGGTAGATTTGAAAAATCTCCCCTTGTCTTGGTTTAACCATAGGTCTTGATTCAAGCGTATGTTTTGACGATCGTCTCCAGTTTCGCTGTAGCTTGAGTGGTTACTAGTTTCTTGATGTCGTTTCCTTGATGATCTTGCGTTACGAGTAGTGGTCCGAAGTCTTTTACTTCCCAGATCCATACGAGTTCTGTAGGACCGAGGTCTTCGAGCAATCTTTTCTTCACTCGAACGATCTTCGACACAGCTAATGCCGACGCTCCGCCAGTGAATTCCGAGTAGATTGCGCCAAAAGTGGCTAAGCCCTTCTTGCCGACCTCACCCAGTCCGCCCTTCCCGATTATGATCTTGTTGTGGTACCTCTCTAGGATCGGCGGCGTCAGCCAATCCATGCGCGTGCTGGTTGTGGGGCCACCCGCGACTATCTTCCATCCGCCGTCACCAGCCTTCTTGGCTATAGGCCCACAGTGGAAGATGGGAAGGCCAGTCAGTTCAGGAACAAAAGTGTCGAGAAGTTTCTTGTGTGCTTGGTCCCTAGCGATGGTAATGTCGCCGGTAACATACAGGATATCGCCTGCGCGAACTCGATCAACTTTGTTGTTGTCCGTTGGCACGTTTAGTCTTAATTCAGTCATTTATTTTTCACCTAATGATCTTGAAACCTTTATCCGTCAACTCTGCAACAGAAACCCGGTTCGCCCAACAACCGAATGAAATTGCTATTGGTAAACATGCGGTGTGTGTCCCAGCGGTTTCAATGTGAGCATCAAGAATTGTCGTGTCTCCACCCAAGCCCATCGTTCCGATGCCCAACTCGTTTACCCCCTTCACGATTGCCGTCTCAAATTTCGCAACTTCTGGGTCAGGGTTACGCGATCCAACTTCCCTTAGCAACGCGAACTTTGAGTTGAACATCGCTTGAATTGCCGAACCTCCAATCCCTATGCCTAGAATGTTCGGGGGACAGGTCTTTCCTCCGGCCTCAATCACGACCTGAAGAATATGCTTCAACATATCTTGCCTGCTCGCAGTGGGCACCATCATTTTCAGGTTTGTGAAATTCTCGGAGCCTGCTCCTTTCAAAATCATCTTCACCATCGTCCCCTTCGTGCCCTTATCCAGTAAGACTTCGGGCTGGTTGAGGCCACTGTTTGTGCCGGTGTTCTTTCGGGTGAGTGGGTTTACGACGTTTGCTCTCATACCTCCCTTCGCAGTTAATTCTTGAACTGCGTTTATGAGGGCTCTTTCGATCTCTTCGACATGCCCCATTAATTCTCCTGAAACGAAGAGGGTGACTAGACCCGTGTCCTGGCAGAGCGGTAAGTGCCCTTCGTAACTCAAGTTGGCGCTGGAAAGAATAGCTTCCAGCTGTTTCTTTGCAATATCTTTGGTCTCATGAGCATGAGCCTCCTTAATCGCGCTCAGAATATCGTCCGGTAGCCCCGTAGTTACGCGTGATAACATTTCACTAAGTACCGGTTCCAATTCTTTTGCGGCAAATTCCATTAGGCACCGACCGATAGCACCTTGAAGAATAGAGAACTTATGGAACGCGCCTTTACTGCCTTTAGAGTATATTCCCAATCAGGCTGAAACAACAGGGGTGGTGAGCAATAGGAGCCAGAATACACCAGGCAACGCTGGGTAACCTTACTGAACTACTACGGCGAGGAAAACCTGTCATTGTGGATTTCTGGGCAAACTGGTGTGCGCCCTGTCATGCGATGGCGCCAGTCATGAAAGGCCTAGCAAAAGAATACGGCGAGAAGATCATCTTCGCAAAAGTCGACGTACCCAACAACAGAGACTTGGCGGAGCAATTCGGAATCAGGACCATACCAACCGTGATTCTGTTCAGAAACGGAAGGGAATGGGACAGATTCAGTGGGTTGAAAAGTCGATCTGATATTAGAAAAATGTTAGAGAAACTTTCAGGTTGAACTCATACTTCCCTTTGAAGTTGCCCGCATAGACTGAGTTTGCGTCACGCAATCAGAGATTGCAACCTTCGTTCCAAGATAGGTGTAGCAGATGAGAGAAAGAGTGGGACGACCCAGAAATAGAATCGAAGTGGCTGATCGTAGAGATGAATATTCCAGAACGGAGGTAGCACTGTAACGGCGAAAAGAGCAGCTGATACGAGCAACGTATCTCTAACCCGTTTGAATTTAACCATCGCCTCCTTTGGAACCAATCCCTTCTCTTCTTTGGAGAGTTGTCGCGTAAATAACGCAAGGATCAGCATTAGCCCAGTCATGTCGAGGGCGTAAAGCGTCGACGCGGTGTTCAGCAACAACTCATGAGATATCAAGTCAAACGTGATGTTAAGATAGAAGAGGTAAGGCTCGATCGAAACCAGAAACAGCAAGGCAATATTGAGAGCGACTATTGTTCCATCCTCCATCGGAAGTGATGACATAATAATCCAATAGCCAAGCCAGACGGAAACTAAAATCAGAAAACTAAAACCAAATTCTAAGATGTCCAGCACTATTCCAGATGGTCTGACGGGAAGCCGCAACAGTAGGGGGATTGCACTAATTGCTACGGCAAGGCCGAAAAGCATCTTTGCCCCTTCTTTTTCGGCGTCAACAATTGCGCTAATTGTTTCGTTTCCTGACATTACTTGCTCACAAACGAAAGTTCCGTTGAACTCAGGATGCGCTCAGAAAAACATTTGCCCAATACAAATTCATTTCATGAATTAACTGAAGTTGAGAGTTGCTAATCCCATAGAATTGATTCGCGAAACGAATTGGGCCGTGTTAGAATTAGTGTTTCAATGCTGCGATTGTGGCTTTTCGTTTCAGGTATTGTATGAAGTATGGTGGGTCGATGGATTTGGGACAGGCGTCGGAGCAGTTGAATATCGTGTGGCACCTCCAAACACCGTCCTCGCATCCTACGATTTTCAGGCGTTCAGTCTGGGCTATGTCTCTAGTATCTGCGACGAACCGTGCGGCTTTCACTGACGCCGCCGGTCCAATGTACTTTGGATCTGTCCAAGCTGATGGGCAGGCGGATAGGCAGGCTCCGCAGTCTATGCAGTCTATCGCGACATCAATCTTCAGACGGTCTTTGGGTGATTGCAGGTATTCTTTGGTTGGGTATGGTTCGCGTGAAACTATGTAGGGCGTCACTTGATCGATCTTGTGGAAGAACGGTCCTAGATCCACCACGAGGTCTTTTATGACCGGCATGTGGGGTAGGGGAGCAATTGTGACTTCGCCACCTAACTCGCTTATCTGAGTGTTACATGCGAGTCGTTGTTTTCCGTTGATGTACATTGCATCGCTTCCGCACACCGCGCTTCTGCAGGAATATCGAAACGCTAGCAAGCGATCCTTTGTTTCTAAGACTTGGAAGAGCGCGTCCAGCACCGTCATGCGGGGCCTTGTGATGACTTCGAATGAATCGTAGTGTGGTGCCGTATCGGTTTTCGGGTCGAACCTCTGAATGTTCAGCCTTATTTTTTTGGACGGGGAAGATGTTGTGGTCAATACTTTCTCTCCTCGGGTTGCCATTTCGCGATTTTCACGGGTGAGAAATCGATTCTCGGTCCGTCAGGGCTCTTGTAAGCCAACGTGTGTTTCAGGAAGCGTGTGTCGTCCCGTTTGGGAAAGTCTAGTCGCACGTGGGAGCCGCGGGATTCCTCGCGGCTTAATGCTGAGGCCACTATTACCTCAGCTAGCTCAAGCATCTCTCGAAGCTCTATTGCTCGGATAAGATCGAGGTTGAAGACCTTGTACCGCGCAACTGGTCTCAGCTTTCCGAGTCGAGTTTCTAGCTGTTGGAGTTTGGATTTCGCCTCTACGAGCCCATCCTTGCTTCTGAACATGAATGCATTTTCAACCATCAACCCCCGCATCTCTTCTCGTAGAAGAGCTGTGTCTTCGTCACCGCTACCCTCGAATAATCCTTGTATCTGCTCCTTCTCCCTTTTCAAAGCGTCTCCAAAGAGAGTTTCTTTTCCGGACTCTTGTGGGGCGTTCTTTGCAAAAGTACCCGCCTGTTCGCCAGCTATCTTGCCAAAAACTACTGTGTCTAGTAGGGAGTTTCCGCCGAGTCTGTTTGCGCCATGGACGCTGATGCATGCGCATTCTCCGGCGGCGTACAGCCCCTTGATCGTCGTCTCACATTTCGCGTTACAGTCAATTCCGCCCATAGTGTAGTGTTGTGCGGGTTGAACTGGGATTGGTTCGTTTATGGGGTCGATGTCGGCGAATTGCATGGCTATGTCGCGAATTCCAGGTAGGTTGCTGAGAATCTTGTTCTTTCCCAAGTGTCGAACATCTAGGTGAACATACAGGTCCTTGACACCGCGACCCTCGTCAATTTCTTTTTGAATCGAACGGCTTACGATGTCTCTGGGCGCAAGTTCCATAGCCTTGGCCGCGTAGCGTTGCATGAACCGCTCGCCCTTCGAATTTACAAGGTAACCGCCCTCGCCGCGCGCGCCCTCGGTGATGAGTATGCATGTGGGGTAGAGGGCGGTTGGGTGAAATTGTACGAACTCCATGTCTTTCAGAGCAACCCCTGCTCGATAAGCAATCGCCATACCGCTTCCGGTGTTGATCATCGAGTTCGTTGATTTCCCGTATATCCATCCGGCTCCTCCAGTAGCAAGCACAACTGCCTTCGCGGTGAAAACTTCCAGATCACCCGTGAGTATGTCGAACGCCGTGATACCTTTGATCGCTCCATTGTCGACAATGGCGGAAGTTGCGAACCATTCGTTGTAGAAAACGACTTTTTGTTTGAGGGCCTGTTCGTATGCGGTAACGAGAAGATAGTGACCCGTCTTGTCGGCAGCGTAGCATGTTCTTGGGTAACCGGCACCACCGAAGGGACGTTGCGCAATTTTACCGTCCTCAGTTCGGCTGAAGGGACAACCCCAGTGTTCCATCTCGATTATTCTTTCTGGGGCCTCTCGAGTCATGACTTCGACCGCGTCTTGATCAGCTAGGAAGTCACTTCCCTTGACCGTGTCGTAAGCATGCTTCTCCCAATTGTCATCTTGGTTTGCTTTTATGTTCGCTAGTGAAGCGTTGATTCCGCCCTGGGCCGCGCCCGTGTGCGACCTGAGTGGGTGAACTCGGCTTAGGACAGCAGTATCAGCGTACTTGGATGATTCGATTGCGGCGCGAAGCCCTGCGAGGCCCCCGCCGACTATTAGCACCTTATGCGAGATCATTTGTTCAATTCCTCATGGGAAAAGCAGCGGCCACAGTCCGTAAATGGCGAACAGGAAAGTGATGAAACCAATCATCACTAGGCTAGTAGAAAGAACACGCCGTGCCGCATGTCCGATTCCAAAATCCAGTACTACCGCCCTTACACCATTTAGACCATGGAACAGAGCAAGCACGAGCAATGACAAGTCAACACCGGCTCGCAGCAGGGTTGCCCAATTGGTCGCAAAATTCGTGGTCCAAATGTGAATCCCGAGGAAAACTACCAGTAACACCGCGGTGATTCGTTGCAGTAGCCACATCAATACGTTTCTAAACATCGTTCTACGCTCCTTCACCCAGACCCCATGAGCGGCAGGCCCAAGAAAATCACGTAGGCGCTCGCCGCTATCGCGATTACCATGCTAACCCAGAACCATAATTTGTGTTTACGAATTCCAAATCCCAAGTCCAGCAACACGATCCTGATGCCATTTAATCCGTGGAACGCGACAATGCCTAGCAGGATTAGGTCGAGAATGGGCGCAGTGGGGCCACCTGCGTAGAATGGGTTTCTGAATGCGTCGAAGGCTTGAGCTCCAAGACCTTTGGTAATGCCAAGGCTTGCTTGTGCGATTGCGCCAATGTGGGTCATTAAGAAGATGACGAGGTATAGGCCTGATATTCGCTGAATAAGCCAAGCAAACATTCCTAACCTCATGTTGCGTGGGTTCACATCGCTACTCTTATCGAACCATTTCCTAGCGGTTCGCGCCATTTTCTAATCTTCCTCCTTCTCTCCCCAACCATACATTGTCTCGCTCACCGAGAATAGTAGCGCAGAAAAGCAGAGAATTGCCAGCCCCGCGAAAACTCCGAAAACATGTTGATAATCAGCCAAGTCAGCCATCATCGCTTCGTAAATGAACAGTAGCTCCAGCAGGACTAACGCACTCGCAAGTGCCAACCATCCTCTGGACAAACTTATTGTCTTCATTTATTCGAACCATCCAACTCTATTTTGAATTCGTCCGGCCCTCTTGTCAACTTGGTAGATTGCCCTCGCCAGGACGATTATCGACCCAAACGCAACGAGCAGATACACAACCGCGAACACCTCATTCAGTAGTGACACTTGTCCGAGAGCGGCACTCAGTATGATTGACATCAGATTTGAAACTGCAATAATGCTCAAACCCAACGTTGTTGCGAGGAGTATGCCGTGCAACGCTCGGTTTCCGTGCTTCGCGTTTCTCATGCATTGCCACTCCGAATTGCCTTCCGACTGAATGTGAAGACGAGAATTGCAAAGAACGCAGCAAGCACGGTTGTTAGCGAGAAGGCTAGTGTGAACATTGGATTCGCGAAGCTTCCGGTCTGACCTGGGGAAAGATATCCGTAGGTTGTCAAGGCTAGGAATTCGATTATGATAATGAACGCAGCCGCAGTAAACAAAGGTCTTCGCAATGGCCTTCGTTCCGTTCCCCTATCAAAAAATGGGATTAAGACGACAAATACACCGAAGATCATCATCAAAATGATGCCGTCTAAGGGTTGAACGTTTTGAGTTTTGAGGAATTGATAGAATCCCATGAAGTACCACTCGGGTTCAAGTATTGTTGGCGGATTGAGGGGATTGAATTTCTCTCCAAGTTTGAGTGGAAATAGTGAGACGAAGATTGCGAGTAGGCCGATGACTGCTATCGCGAACGTGACCTCAGCGAGGAGAACATTCGGAAAGAAGAGGACCCCCTCTTCTTCTGATTGATTCTTAGAGTGGTTCGGCAATTCCATGGCTCCTTATCATGTAGAAGTGGAAGACCATTAGCAAGAGGAGTACGGCTGGAATCAATAGAACGTGTCCTACGAAGAAGTGGCCTATGGTCTCATCGTAGTTGCCCCAGAAAATACTTGTAACAGTACTACCCAATCCGGGAATTGCGGAGGCTAGTCCTAAACCGATTCCCTGGGCGCCTACTGCTTCCTGATCCCATCTTAGCACGTACCCGGTAAAGCCGGCCATAAGTGTTAAAGCGCCCAATCCGACGCCAACCACCCAGTTCAATTCTCTCGGTTTCTTGTAGGCGCCTGTGAAGTACACTCTTAACATGTGCAGAATCGCGGCGATGAGCATTCCGTTAGCCGCATAGAAGTGTACGCCGCGGATTAACCAGCCGTATCGGACAACGGTTTGGATCTCCTGCACACTATCGTATGCCCCAGCGGCGGAAGGCTTGTAGTACATTGCAAGCATCAATCCCGTTACTACTAGAAGGACGAAGAAGAGGAAAGTGAGCCCTCCAAGGCAGTACATTGGAGTAAGTGCACGTTCCGTGATTCTCGGAGTGAGGATTGGTTGTATGTGTGCTCGTTCCACGAACCAATTCCAGACCCTCTTTGAGATTGGAGGTTTGGCCAATTTCTTCAGCTCCCCCCGTAGAGAGGAAGTCCGCTCTCGTATCCGTTAGCGTAGATGTTGCCTTGATTGTCGATTTCCAACTTGATTTTAGGAAGAGGTCGGGGTGGTGGCCCACCCAAAACGTTCGCGGTTTTTGGATCGAATACTCCACCGTGACATGGACAGAAAATCTGTTCAGGGTTATTCTCCCAGCCCTTCACGGGCACCTCGTCAAAGTGAACTGTACATCCAAGGTGAGTACATAGTGCGTCATATGCGACGAAGCTGCCGTCGGGCAGGTGAATTAGAATCGCCGACCTGTCCTGAGTCGGGTATTCGAAGAGTAGGCTCTTACCCGCAGCTATGTCGCCGGTTTTAGCCACCAATTGTCGTGGGTAGGTTAGACCGGTCGCTTTAGGCGGAAAGAGGAAATCTGCCAAGCGCAATGCAGGCAATAACAGGGCAACGGCGCCGAGTAGGACGGCTCCTTTCAAGGCGTCCCTTCTGGATATCCGCGTGTTAGGTCGTCTATCGTCGGAATGTTCATGCTGCATCGGAATTTTCGAATGGTATGTAGATTGGTTGTGGTTTATTTATGTCGGAAAGAAAACAAATACTACTACATATACTCGAAACTCGGTATTTTCCGAATTTTGCCGATGACGTGAGGCTTAATCGTTGATGTCGGGTGATTCCTGGACCTAGATCTTTACGCACTTTCGTATTTATTTGACGAGATTGGGAACCTCGATCTTAGTTGGAGCATAGTCCTGCAGTTTACCGT
Source organism: Candidatus Acidiferrales bacterium (assembly GCA_035517955.1). Taxonomy (GTDB): domain Archaea; phylum Thermoproteota; class Bathyarchaeia; order 40CM-2-53-6; family 40CM-2-53-6; genus FEN-987. The sequence goes on from DATIYC010000085.1 coordinate 8,824, forward strand.
TCAGAAACGCATCGTAGGCTTGTAAGTCTAGTAGTCCGTGGCCGCAATTGTTGAAAGCGATAACTTTCTTCTCGCCACTCTTCTTGCATCGAAGCGCCTCATCGATCGCGTACTTAATGTTGTGAGCGCTTTCGGGCGCAGGTATCATGCCCTCAGTCTTCGCGAACGTAAGCGCCGCCTCGAATACTTCAGTCTGTGAGTACGCGACTGAGCTTACGTATCCTTTGTTTATCAAAATGCTGAGGGACGGGGCTTTGCCATGGTATCGTAATCCGCCCGAGTGAATTGGTGGAGGTTGATACTTGTGTCCGATCGTGTACATTTTCATGAGCGGAGTCATCTCAGCTGTGTCGCCGAAGTCATACGTGTAAACTCCTCTAGTTGTTGACGGGACGGCGGTAGGTTCGCATGCAACGAACTGAGTCGCGGACTTTCCCTTCAGTTTATCAGCAATGAATGGATAGGCGAATCCGGCGAAGTTTGAGCCTCCGCCAATACACCCACACAAGACGTCCGGTCGTACGTCAATCATCTCGAATTGCTTCTTTGCCTCCTGTCCGATAATTGTCTGGTGCAGGAGGACATGGTTTAGAACGGAGCCGAGGCAGTAGCGGGTAGTCTCGTGGGCTAAGCAGTCTTCGATAGCTTCGCTTATTGCAATGCCAAGAGATCCTGTGTTGTTCGGGTCAGACTCGAGGATGCTTTTGCCAAATTTTGTGTTCTTGCTAGGGGAGGCTGTTACGTCTGCGCCCATAGTTTCCATCATTGTTCGGCGACCGGGTTTCTGGTCGTAGCTTGCTCGGACCATGTAGACGCTACATTTCAGTCCGAAGATGGCTGAGGCCATAGCCAACGCTGAGCCCCATTGGCCGGCTCCGGTTTCCGTTACGACTCGTTCGTTTCCTTGAACCATATTGTAGTAAGCTTGGGCGATGGCTGTGTTCGGTTTGTGGCTTCCTGTAGGATTGACGTATTCGCACTTGTAATAAATCTGGGCTGGTGTGTTCAGATACTTCTCCAGTCTCTTGGCGCGAATTAGCGGAGTGGGTCTCGGCAAGCTCAAATAAGCGTCATAAACTTCGTTGGGGATTTTTATGAAACGTTCAGAGGATACCTCTTGCATGATGAGATCCTTGGCGAAGATCCTGAGCAAGGGCTCGGGAGACATGGGTTTCAGAGTACCCGGGTCTAGAGGAGGTGGCAAGGGTTCCGGAAGGTCGGCTAGAATGTTGTACCAATGAGTAGGCATCTCATCTTGAGGTAGAAAGACTGCATGGTCCTTATCGACTTGATGTGTGGTCATGAAGCTACGTTCCTGGTGATTAACGTCCTGGCACAACGTTATAGTAGGATTTAAGACTTCGTTGCACAAATTAGTACGTCAACGGTCGATGTTTAAACATGTGGAGACAAATCTCAGACCGACTCAAAGATTATCCCGGCAGACAGAAAGTTGCGAGAGCTCTAGTAGAATATGGATTGAGCATCCATGATGGCACCAAGATCTACTGCGGTGGCATAGAACTCTCCGATGTCAAAATTGCACGATATCTCGAAGTGGACCGGAGGACCGTCAGGGACACAGCTCAACTCATCTCATCAGACCCATTACTGAGGTCGGTCTTTGAACGATTGAAGCCCGCAGGCCCATTCCTTGCTGACGTGGCCAAGTATCTTGGATACAGTGTGATCGAGATTTACGCTGACCCGCACACCGTAGGCATTTTGGCCCAAGCAACCGCGCTCATAGCTCAAGACAACATAGCCATCAGGCAAGCGGTAGCTGATGATCCAGACCTTACCCCTGAACCAAAACTGACCCTTGTAGTGGAAAAAGAACCAAGTGGAGTGATTCTCCAGAAGCTCTTGAAGATACCCGGAGTGATTAAGATCTCAACGTATTAGCAAGATGCGCCAACATTTCATAACACGCAGTTTCGCTATTACGTTAAGCGTTGACGCTAAATGGATACTTCACTACGTCTTCTGGGATTTCTTTTCAATAATGTCCCAGAGCTCTTCTTCAAGAGTGGGCAGCCGTTGAGGTTTCTCTACGAACCTTCCGATCTCACGCCATGATCGATCGTGAACAATTATCGTCGGAGTGCGAAGTACGCGCATTTCATCCGCTATATCACGATTTTCATCGAAATCAATTACCTTGACATTCAATGCCGCATTACGCGCAGCAATGAAAATCTTTGCGAGATTCGGAAGTTGCGCTCGACATTCAGCATTACGTTCCGTCGCAAAAACCACAATAAAGTAACGGTCTGTTAAGCTCGAGAACTTGTTGATTATATCTGGAATGGGTTGGTACTCTTGTATGCGTTTCTTCACTGTTGATTTTACTGTTGGATTTTGGATATTATTGATGTAATCCCCCAAGTTAGGGTACGGGCCGATAACGTTTCGGAGAAGCGACAAATGATCAACCTGCAAAGCGTGTGATGTTAGGTTATTGTAAGAAACGAAGCAGCGTCATACGGGCTGCATTGACTCCTTGTGTCGTAATTATTACGGTGTTAAAGGGCCATTTAGGAGTTATTAGATTTTCGGCGCGAAGCTTGTTGGGAAATCAACCTAAGTCGTCCTACGTCTTAGTGGCGAGAAGGACTTTTTGCGTGTTAATGTCAAATTTGCCTTGAGCATCCTTTTGGAATGCTGTTCCGTAGATTTCGATCTCTTTTCCTATTAGGGCAGAAATCTGCTCACTGGTGAGCTTGGTTTCATGATCGTTCTTCATGAGCATCTGGTTTGTGATGTCGTCTCCGTTTAATGGAATCAAAACATCTGCCTTCACTTTTGTAATGGTGATTTCGGCAACACCTGTTCCATCGTCTATCCGAAATCGCCCTTTAAGTGTGATCTTCCCTTTCCGTTGTTTGTTGCATTTTTCGCAGGTATAGACATTCTCTTTGGCATTGAGGGACTCTTCACATTCTTCGCACACCGCCACTAACGTTGGGGTTCCGATCGCCTCAAGTACAGTCCCCTTGACCCAAGTACTCAGTCCTGGTTGAAGGGCGATGACTTGTCGGATGTCTTCCCATGCTGGTCTTTCTTTTGCGGATTCTTCAAGCAGTTCTATGCGTGTGAGGGGAATTGAGCTTAACTCGAAGTCAGCGGTTAACCCTGTGCGAACTCGTAGTCCGGAAATTCTTACACGGGTTCCTGCTCTAAGTTTTGACACTTGGCTTACTTGGTCCCTCCAGAAGGTAACTCGTGAAGCTGCCGTGTTATCTCGCAGGGTGAATGAGGCGAGGTTAATGGTCTCTCCTTTCTCCGTGACAACTTGCCGTTGCAAAGGTTCGTCAACTACTTGCCCTTCCACAACAACTAACCCCTTGTTAGTTTGAAGGGCGTTGAGTTTGGTCGCTGTCTTGACGCTGAACTGTTTGTTAGTTGTTTTCCGTAACGTGCCGGACCTCCCAAGACTAAGCGTCACTTCTCCTAATCTGTCACGTGGAACAGCCTCATGGAGTTCCAGTACTGTTCCTTCTTCAATTTCATTGATCAAGTCTGCTTTGTCATCCCAGAGAGAAAGTGATACGATGCCGGTATCATCCGCGACAATGAGCCTAGAGACCTTTACGGTATCCCCTGTTGATCTTTTGAACTCCTGGGGAGTTCCTTTACCAATCACACAAACGGTTAGGTCAACCGCGCCGGATTGTCCGGTCAGGTCTGCTATCTTGTAGGTCTTTGCGACAGGCATTTTCAGGTATGCTGGAGGTGAGGGGAGAATCTGAACTTGGCTTCGACTTTCGACATGCAATTCCAGCCTGGAGTTATTATCGAGTTTGACTCTGGCGTTTAGTGCCTGCAGGATGTCACCGTTCTTGATTCCGCGTAGTTCCTCAGCTCGCTCATTCCAAGCCACTATAGGAACGGCTCCGGATTCGTCACCGATTATTGTTCTGAGAACTGACCCCTTTCTATCCTCCTTTGCGAACGTGTAGTGTCTTGGTTCGGCCTGAACCACACCGACTGCATTCACTTGAATCGTCCCTGGAGCTAGTGCATTCAGTGGGGTGAAGAAATCTTTGAACTCCGGCAAATCGGAGGTTGGCAGGTCAGTAGGGTCGATCTGAATGCTGCTACGTTCGCCTGCGTGAACCTCAGTGTCTCCTGAAAGGCCTTGCCTAGTGTAGGCGTGTCCGATCCTGATGATTCGTCCCTGCAGGTCTCCGGTACGTGAGAGGACGTCTACGTGTCTGTCCCAAATTGCGCACCGCACTCGTTCGCTCTTGTCAACGAGGACTAGCCGCATTACGCGGCCGGGTGTTCCATCCTTTCTCTGGAACTGTTGTGGCGGCCATGTGAGTAGAACTCGTCCGGAGATTGTTACATCGTTGAGGCCGCTAACCAGGTCTTTAACCTGCATGCGTCCTAGCTCGGTTCCGCGGGTTTGGATTAGAAGCTCTTCTGCCACTAGTCGAGCTGCACCCTCTTCGGACAAAAGTCCGCGACCTTCTTTTTTCTTTTCTTCGATGAGGGTTAGAACTTGTTCTTGAGAGAGTTCGGCGCGTTTGGAGAGGATCTCGTTTACTATCGTTTGAACTGAAGACACGGCGCTCACTCTACCGGCGACACATTTCTGGAGTTTCCTTCATTCGAAGAAACTAAGTCTTCTTGTTCGAGTTCTTGAGAGGAATTTTGGTTGAATCATTAATGTTCCACTCACGGTACACTAATATACTTCTAACCAACATTCACTTAGCACGGCGTAGGGTGAGTCGACAACGCGAATGTGCAAAGCACAAATCGCGTGTCCTCGCCCACCGCTATTATAACCTCAAAAAACATCTACCAACTAACACCCGAAACCGCCCAGGAGAAACCCTTGGGCTCTCAA
>DATIYC010000086.1:0-5517 GCA_035517955.1 Candidatus Acidiferrales bacterium
AGCCAGTCTAAGCCGGCTTGGGATGGCTGATTAGCGTTATTGATTAGTTCATGAGTATTCTCGCCATGTGCCGCCGCATTTCGTACATCTGAAGAATTGTGTCATGGCCTCGTCGCCGCCGCGTGTTTGCACCATCCAGTAGAATGCTTCACCGTTGCCGCATTTTTGGCAGGTCGTCTTGGTACGTGGTAGAGTTTGCACCTTCTTGCCTTCGTTTCCTATTACTACGATTGCTTCTTTGGGCTTTGCAAGTTTCTGGATTACTGGACTTGAACGAGCGGCTTCTTCTCCGCATTTGGGGCAGGCTAAGACAACCTTCTTCTCCTTCTTTGTTGGTACGAGCGCTAGGCTACATTTTGAGCAAAACTGCATTTTAGATAACGACCGAGTTCTCACACTGCGGCAAGGGTCGCATTTAACGCTTCCCCATTCGCTGGTGCGGAAGACTTACCAGTTGATCATTTTAATTTTCAGTCAACAATTCAGGATCCAATTCAAGAAGTCTAGCAATCTCCGTCTTGGATATTCCATTTACTTGAATCATCTTCAAATTCGAGTGTAAACCCGAAACGATTCTAACTTGGGAAGAAGCCGCACCTAGTTTTTTTGCGAGCAACTTAACAATCTCTCTGTTTGCCTTTCCCTTGTCGGGGGCCGCAGTAACATGAAGTGTCAATGTCCCATCGGGTTCGACGATTAACCGTGGCTGTGGGCGCATGGTTTTCACATGCACCTTCAACCTAACCCGGTCCGTGCTACTCTTCATCCTTTCTTACCGTCCGGCACGCATTGTTTATCTCCCACGACGTTGTTATAGCAAATTGTGATAAAAGAAAACGTATACTAAATTGGGGTCGGGGATGATGCCCAACGTTAACCGAAACGTGAAATCCCCATTATTACCTGTTCTCGATGGGTGAACCGGCGAGTTCATTATGCCAATCGTGGATAGTACAGTATATTCTCTCTTGTGAAGGGTTATCGATGAACTGGAGGTGTACATCATGCGGCCTGCTTGCCAAGACAGATCGAAGGAAGTGTCGAAGATGCGGCGGAATGCGTTGGAGAGCTGAGGAGAGAAAGGATTCGGTTGAGCTTGGCGGGCCGGTCAAACGGATGACCCCAAGGGGCATGCTGCTGGTTAACCCCGATAATCGGCCTTCAGAAAGAGACCCGAGCATCATCGAATGCGGAAGATGCCATAAGGTAATCTATAGAACGGACAGAGGATTCGACACTAACGCCTTTCAAGAGGCAAGGAAAGCGCATTATGTGACCTCACCAGAGTGTGAAGAATAAAGAGTTCCACAGTTTAGAGCCTGAGTTTCATCAGAAAAATCATTTCCCTTGGCGTTCAACAGGCTAAGTGGTTTAAAGCGCAGTGCGTTACAGTTGCCGGGAATTGTTTACTAACCTGTGTTATATCGCTTGGATATGCTCCTAAGCAAAGGATCGTGCCGTCATAGTTTATTGCTTCTCCTAACTTAGACAACTCCGACGGGGAACGGGCTTGGGGTTACCAGAGAAGATCAAGGCAATTGAGGAGGAGATGAGCCATACCCAAGTCCACAAGCACACTGAGCACCACATTGGCCTTCTGAAGGCTAAGCTTGCGAAGCTCAGGGCGGAACAGGAGCACGCGCAAGCGGGGAAGGGAGGCGGGGGCGGTGGATTTGAGCTTAAGAAAGGCGGCGACTGCACAGTCGTATTAATCGGTCTACCAAGCGTTGGAAAGTCCACAATCCTGAACAGGCTCACGAACGCTAAATCCAAAGTTGCAGCCTATGCCTTCACAACCTTAACCGTCGTTCCTGGATTGCTAGAATATCAAGGCGCCAGAATCCAAATCCTCGACTTACCAGGAATAATCTCAGGCGCCGCCACCGGCACAGGAAGGGGGAAGAGAGTTCTATCCGTTGCGAAGAACGCAGACTTAATCCTCCTCGTTCTTGATGTCTTTCAACCGGATCAGGTCAGCGTGCTGCTGAAGGAGCTGTATGAGATAGGGATTCGGCTCAATACTCGTCCACCAAACGTCACCATAAACCGTGCAACTCAGGGCGGTTTGGGTATCACAACCGCCTGCAAGATAACCCACCTTACCGAGCCTACGATTCGAGCAATAATGAACATCTACAAAATCAATCACGGCAGTATCATCATTCGAGAAGACATTACAGACGATCAATTGATCGACCTGATCGTAGGAAACCGAAAGTACATTCCATCCGTAACTGTACTCAACAAGATTGACCTCGTAAGTCCGAAATACGTGGAGGAGGCTGGAAAGAGAATTGGCGAGAAGTTGATTCCAATCTCCGCCGACCACAACGTCAACACAGAGGAGCTAAAACGCGCAATCTACGACAAGCTGCAACTCATCAAAGTCTACTTGAAACCGCGAAACGGTGAACCTGACTTCGAGGAACCCCTCATAGTGACCGCCGGGTCCACTGTGCATGATGTGTGCCAGAAAATTCACAGAAAATTCGCCGGCGAAGCAAAGTACGCACTAGTCTCAGGAACCAGTGTCAGATTCAGTCCTCAACGTGTCGGTATGGAGCACGTAGTTCAAGATCGCGACATTGTGACGATAGTTAAGTAGTTCAGACTTGCGTGGTTTAGAGTTTCGTGATATCTCTCAGGCTTATTATGTTAACCAGTGTTTGATTATTGTCTAAGACGACGTGCCCGATCTGTTTCTTTTTCATTAGTTTCGTAAATTCTGGTATTGGAGTGTTGGTTCGTACGGTGATCATGGATCGCGTCATGTAATGCTTTGCGAGGTTCTTGTCGAGTAGTGCGCCGACTTTTTCAACGACTTTGGGGAGATCTCTTTCTGTCAATATGCCGACTGCTTTCCGGTTCTCGGCTATCACAATCGACCCTATGTTTCTGTTTTCCATTTCAGAAGCGATTCGGGTTAGGTCTTCGCTAGGTCCTTTCGTCACAACTTTGCGACTCATCGCGTCTGCAGCCGTAAGCACCTTTGCTTGCGACATCTGCCCACTCAGGGTAATGTAATCTAGCTCTGTAGTTCACCTAACCTAATCTTTCGCAATAATCGTTCAGGGTTGGGTTCGGGTCTTGTTTGCTCAATCGTTACGCGTTACTGCTCTTAAGCCGCGCTTTACTGATCGGAATCAGAGTTTGTCATGGGGAAAGGTTGGCTAGGTGGGCTAATTTTCTCGATCGTTGTCAGCACGATCTTTGGACAAATATTCTCCTTCACGATCGGCCTGGGACCTTGGATCGGTTTCGTCACGTTCTTGGCATGTTTCTTCCTCTTCCTGTGGATAACTATGCATGCTGGCCACAAGCGCCGATTTGGGGCTGTCAGTGAATCGGCAGAACTCAAACAACTTCAAGCCTACGACTTGGAAGACGAGGATTATTTCGTAACTGAGTAATCGGCGTTAACGTGCTGTGGTAAGACACTGGTTTGGTACTATTTTTTCCGGGCACCTGCAATTGTGAGAACGATGCCAGCAAGCAGGATTAGTGTCCACTCCATTATGTAGGCGGTTATGAAGGAGTAGTCAGAAGCTCCACGCGACATCATGCCTTGCAGGTTAATCCCAACACCGTAGAAGAGACCTACTAATCCTGCCAAGATGAGAAGGGCTCCTGATGAGACAATTGCCTTATCCAAGAATTTCCACGCCGAATTTTGATCGCTCTTAATCTCTGCGTATTTACAGGTATCTTCGACTCGACTCAAATCGTCGTTTCAACGGACGTATTATATGAATAGTCCATAGAATAATGCATAATTTTACCGTAATACAACCGGATTCACCGAAATAATGCGTAAATAGGTGCCTACCACCTTTGGTGGTCATGCAAAGGTGAGCGATATGGACCAAGGATTGAAGATCCGGCGTGAACTCATTCACGCAACTCCCGGAGCTCGTAGTGAACTTCACTACTCCCTCTCTTTTTTGCCCTAGAAGAATCGGACCAATAGCACAACCATCAGAAACAGCCATCTCGCATGCGCATCGAAATCTCCACAGTCCGACACTTGTGGTTCGGGCAGGGATTGATTCCCTCTTCAAAGCTATTATCCAACTACGTCTGAGCAGGGCGAGAGGAACGGTTTCTGACCGCGCGTTTGGTGCTCTGAATGGTCGAGTTCTGCGCCAAGTGCGGTGCCTATATTTCCCCTAAGCAGCAAACCTGCTCCCGCTGCAACTCTCCTGAAACGTCCCCATTCCAATCACTAAACATACCAATCAACGAACTCACCCTCGACGACGTCCTCAAACAGTTCCCGAGCCAGACAATGAGGAAATATCAGAAGGAGATCATCAACAATGCAGTCGAGGCCTATCGATCCGGCAAGAAATGTGTCATCGTCATAGCCCCAACCGGGTTTGGAAAGTCTTATGTAAATGCGGCTTTCACTTCAGTCGCCAAATCCTTCTACATCACACCGCAGCTATCCCTAATTGACCAACTCATCTCTGACCCCAACCTCAAGGGCCGTTTCGTCGAGATCAAGGGACGCCAGAACTATTCCTGCTACTACAGCCCTCGGCGAGGAGTACACGTTGGTAAATGTCAGACGGAGGGTTACCCTTGCCGCGAACGTTTGGACGTTTGCCCCTACTGGATGCAAAAACAACTCGCGCTCCAAGCACCCAGTGTACTCATGAGCCTCGCATATCTAACGTTCGAAGGGACGACTGAGGGAAGCGAAACATACCTTGGAACTAGGCCCCTGCTTGTATTGGACGAGGCACACAACCTTGAGGAGCAATGCCTCAACCATGTCTCATTGAAATTCACACCCTTCTCCGTCCCTTACGAGATCTACGAGAAACTACTACCAAACCTCAAGAACGTGGGTAACCGTGTTGAGCTAGAGGTTTTCCTAGCCGAGGCAGCAGGATACCTCAAACTAATCCTAGGACGGCTTGAGACAAAGAGCGAGCAACAAGCAATCACACTCGTCGAGGCCGAGAACAAGACTAGGATGGAAAGATTCCTTGAAAGCTACAACCTCTTTACCTTCTCCAAAACCGAATGGGTTTGGGAAATCCGAAACGACCAACTCCTCCTCCAACCAGTCTTCGCCAGAGAATTCATGAAAGACCTCATCTGGAAACGAGGCGAGCACTACCTCATCTCATCTGCCACCATCCTAGACCCAGAAGAGTACGCGCGACTCAACGGCCTAACAGATTTTCTGAAGGAGGATGAGATCGAGATACTGGAAGCACTAAGCACTTTTCCCCCCGAAAACCGTCCCATAATCGACGCAACAGTCGGCCCCCTAACCCAACAACAGTGGGCCAATAACATGCCCGCAGCAGTAACCGCCATAGAACAAATCCTTCACAAAGAAACCGGGAACGTAGCCATCCACTGCCACTCATATCACCACCAACGCGCCCTCGTAGCCAACCTCTCACCCAAATTGAAACGCAGACTAATCGTTCACACTGGAGAGGACAGGGAAGAGAAATTGCAGGAGTGGATGCGAAGTCGAGGGAAGGTCTTCGTTTCCGTAGC
>DATIYC010000087.1:0-4070 GCA_035517955.1 Candidatus Acidiferrales bacterium
AGTGTAGTAACTACACCTCACAGCCCCAGCCCCTAGAAACCTTGCATATTTTCTCATATTTACTCAGGCCGAAAACACGGTTTTCGCATAATTCCCATAATTCCCCACCTAACCCATCAGGAAAGCTTTGGGTTGGTGGGCCCGGAGGGGTTCACCTCCGCGCTGGTTCGAATCCGAAATTGGCATATAGCGAAAACGCTCTATGAAGCGGACAGGTAGCCACTTTCCCCTGAAGAGTGCCTCTGGCTAGACTTGCGTTCTCGTGGCGGCATCTGTTGGACGTAGCGTAGATCTGTCCATCGACATTCGAAAGCAGGGTGTCTTGATCAAACGCTCTCACTTTCCTCACTTCAACTTCCATTCTGCTCGCCTCGCTTAACTTCATTCTACTGGCAGCAAGGTGAAGACATTAACCTGAGCTAACCCCATCCGCTAGAGTCTTCCAGACGCTTAGAGATGGTTCTCTGTGTGTGGCAATCTTGGTGTCAGGGTTAGAGGACCACTCAGTGGCTAACGTTGAAATATGGTGAAATCGAAAGTTCTAGGCGGAATGCTGGGATTTATCTAGGTAGGCACGTGGAAGTGGGAGTGCAAAACGATTCTGCAAACGGAGAACCCGCTAATCAAGTAGCTATATCGGAAGAGAGATTCAATGAATTAGTGTCTTCCGAGACTCGTTACAGACGGCTCTTTGAGGCATCTCAGGATGGCATATTGATTCTTGATTCCGCGACTGGCGCCATAGTCGATGTCAACCCTTACCTAGCCGATCTGCTTGGTTTTTCGAGAGCTGAGATTCTAGGCAAGAAACTCTGGGAGATCGGATCATTCAGAGATGTTGAAGCCAGCCGAACCGCATTCGAAGAATTGCAGAGAAAGGAGTACATTCGTTATGAAGACCTCCCGCTGGAATCAAGGGATGGCCGCACGATCAGTGTGGAGTTCGTCAGCAACGCTTATCGCGCCAACAACCACAAGGTAATACAGTGTAACATTCGTAACATTACCGATCGCAAGCGAATCGCAGAAATTACATCCCGCTTAGCAGCCATCGTTGAATCATCCGATGATGCCATTATCAGCGTGACTCTGGGGGGGGAAATAGTAAGCTGGAACAAGTCCGCTGAGAGAATCTACGGATACTCTGTCGAAGAAATTGTAGGTAAGAACTTATCCACTTTGTTTGCGAGAAATGACGACGATGACGAATTATCACGGACACTTGAGAGAATTAAGAATGGGGTGGTAGTCAAGCACCATCAGACTCAGCACGTTGCAAAAAGTGGGAATGAGTTTCCTGTCTCGTTAACTATGTCTCCCATACGCACTGGGGGTGGGGAGATTATTGGAGTTTCGGCGATTGCAAGAGACATTTCCGACGAGAAGAGACTTGAGGAGTTGCGTGACCGCTTCATCTCCTCTGTTACGCATGAGTTACGTACGCCCTTGGTTTCAATCAAAGGTTACGCGGACTATGCGCTTACACAGAAGAAGGGGGCACTATCCGATCTTGGCAGACGATCGTTGACGATAGTCAAGGAACAGGCGGATCGTCTGATGAAGATCACTGATGATCTGCTGGATTACAGAAAGGTCACGTCAGGCAAGTTCCATTTCGACATGGAGTCTATGGATCTGAGGGATGTGATCCGTTCATCCGTTATAGAGATTGAGCCGTTCATGGCGGAGAAGAAGCAACGGCTAGTCTTGGATATGCCTGATGGGAAGTTTCTTGTTAGGTGTGATCGCACACGTCTTGACCAAGTGATGATGAATCTGCTGATCAATGCGTCAAAGTTTACGGAGGAGAGGGGAGAGGTGAAGGTCATCGCCGGTAAGAAGGACGGCTCCTGTTGGGTTTCGGTTTCAGACAATGGAATTGGAATTGCAAAGGAGGATTTGGAACGCGTGTTCGAACCATTCGCTGCCATCCAGAAACCCACTTGGATTAAGGGTACAGGATTGGGACTAAGTGTTACGAAGGCGCTTGTTGAAGCGCATGGTGGACGCGTATGGGCTGAATCTGCGGGTCAGAACCAAGGCGCAACATTCACCTTTACAATTCCGCTAGATTCTCCGACTCCATAAGGTAAAAGTACCACGATATTGTGTCCGCTGAACGCTGTGAGGTTCAGCTTCTTTGCGTGCCTAGCGATACGACTAGGGCGGCTGAATTGTACCCATGGGCTAGAGCAGCGGTCAGTTGCCCTAATCCGCGGATCACATCGTCATGTCCGCTCTTGATTTCCAACGCAAGCTTCCAGCTCCCGCCCACAACTTCTCCATCAACTATTGCGTTGCCTGCCCTGACTCCCTTCATGTTGACTTGGAAACCTCTATCCCTGAAATGTTTGGCGACCGCCCACCGCAACCATTTCTCATTCGTCACGCCGACAAACCCAAATCTCAGTTCAACTACTACGTAGAAAAGTTGTTTGAAATGACCACGACTGGGTTGGATTCGACCCAGAGCAGTGGTAGGCCCGGAGGGATTCGAACCCTCGACCAGCGGGATTAATTCGTCATTCGAAATTCGTATTAAAAGTGTGCAATCTTGCCGGATATGGAGATTTGATGATATAGCCGAACAGCATTGGAAATTCGTTGATTGAGTGTATTTGATGGGGGCTTAGGGTATGTTGCAGTTTGCGGGCGATCACGGTGGCAAGTTGACAAAATATGCTCCTATCAAATCCTACGCGGCTATTGGAAACACGCGTACGGCAGCGCTAGTATGCCTCACAGGATCAATTGATTGGTGCTGCCTGCCTAGGTTCGATTCTCCGAGCATATTCGCGAAAATTCTTGATGCTGAGAAAGGAGGCAGGTTTTCGTTACGTCCTTTGGGGCGCTTCAAGTCCACGCAGGCTTATGATGAGGATACCAATATTCTTAGGACAACATTCCTTGGTCAGCATCGAACGGTCCAAATAACTGATTTCATGCCTGTGTCTGAGGTGCAGGGTAGGGTAGAGGCTGCCCCGGAGATACACAGACGCGTTAAGTGTATCGACGAGCCCGCCGAAATGTTTCTCGAGTTCTATCCACGATTTGATTACGGCCGAAAACGGCCAAGCATTACTATCCAAAAAAACGGTTTGCAGGCAACTGTGGGTAATGAGTCATTACTATTCACTAGCTCACCCCGAGGGCGCGTTCCCTTGGGTCGTTCTAGTAGGTTTAAGCTCAAAACAAGTGAATCAGTGTGGTTATCGTTATACTATCTTAATGACTCCCATTGCACTCTCGCTTCCTCCACGTCCGACCTAGAAAGGAAACTTGCCGCGACAGAGAAGTTCTGGCGTAAGTGGATTGCAGGTTGTCAGTATAGTGGTCATTGGCGAGACCTCGTTCGCAGAAGCGCACTCACGCTGAAATTGTTATCGTATTCTCCCACGGGAGCAATTGTGGCTGCTGCTACTACTTCGCTGCCAGAGGTGCTTGGGGGAACGCGCAACTGGGACTATCGCTATTCCTGGGTTAGGGATTCCTGTTTCGCTCTCTGGTCTTTGAAGCGCCTCGGGTTCGTCCAAGAGGGGAATCAGTTTCTGGATTGGTTGTTACAGAAATGGAAGCGGGGAGTTGCCGAGCGTCAGATCATGTTCGGTGTTGAGGGAGAAAGAGAGCTCAAAGAGGTGGATCTGATCCACTTGGATGGGTACCGTAGATCGCGGCCCGTTAGAGTTGGTAATGCTGCGCATTCTCAGTTTCAACTCGACATTTACGGTGAAATTCTTGATGCAATCTACTTTCTTCATCATCAAGGTAAAGGAGTTCCAGAGGGCGAGTACGAGGCTGTTCGTGAGCTTGCAGACTTCATCTGCAAATCTTATGACAAACCAGATTGCGGGATATGGGAAGTACGTAACACTCCTAGGCCCTTCGTGTATTCGAAATTATGGTGCTGGGTTGGGTTGGAGAGGGCGTCAATAATCGCAAGGGAGCTACGTTGTGAAGAAGATGCGGCTAGGTGGAGTCGAGTTATGAGGGCGATTAAGAAGGAGATTCTTACGCGAGGGTGGTGTGACTCGAATCAATGCTTCCGGCAGCATTATGATACGACAGAGCCC